>DAOVTM010000384.1 GCA_030633145.1 Desulfobulbaceae bacterium | reverse complement strand
GCAGTCTCGCCCAGGGCATCACCGGCAAGAAAACCAATGGAAGAGGTCTCCATATTGTTGATCTCCTTCCAGTCCGGTCCCAGCCAGAGGAACTGCTGCTTGAAGGTGCCTGACATAGCCCCCTCAATAATCTCCTTATAACCGGGATACCAGTTAAAATAAGGAACCCCGAGACAGGCAGCCGGAGCCTCTGCGCAACCGCCCACATAGTCGTAGGGGATTGCCCAGACTGCGACCCCTTCCTTGCGTTTTTGTCCAGCCACTACCAGGGCCTCGGTGGTATCAATACCGGAAACAACCACATCATAGCCGCTGTTGATGAAGTTACGGGTTACTAATGTGGGGTCAGAGGTAACACCTGGAATATTAAACCAGAAACCGATCCAGGAAACTTTGTATTCCAATTCGCTGGCAGGTTTTTTCAGTACCTGGGTCCAGGCGTACCTGGCACCGAGAAAGGAGGATGCGGATAAACGGCGGGTCTCGCCATTGATAAGGGGGCCGAGGTCGGCGATCTTGCCTTTTTGCGTGGTCATTGCGGCGACAAAACCGGCCATCATCTTGCCGTACTCCATTCTCCCCATCAGATTGGTGAGGTTTTTTTCCGCCTTGCCGGAACGGACATCATCTCCTGAGATATGGATAAAGAGGGTCTCGGGATGCATCATGGATGCCTCACGCATACCGTCTTTCATATCATCGGAGTTACCTATGATCAGTTTCGCTCCTTTGGAGACCAGGTCATCCACCAGGTTGGGAATGGTAATGCCGGGGCGATCCGCAGGATTAACCTTGTCGATATAGATCAGTTTGCTGCCTGCCACTTTTTTTTCTATCTCCCTGGCCGCCTCAAAATGAGCCTGACTCCAACCGTGGTCGTTGGCCGGGCCGACCATGAGCAGGGCAAAGACGAACTTTTCAGCAGCCTTGCCTTGCTCCTTGCCCTTGTCTGCCGCCATAGCGGGCTGGCAGATGAGTACCAATAACAAGGCGCAGCCAAGTATTGCAAACAGTCTTGTACCTATTCCATTCATTTTTCGTCTCCTGATTTTCCGGGTAAAATTTGCACTTAGCAATGAACTCTTTAAAAATTATTCTTCAGAATTATTCTTCAGTAATGTAATCTTTGATCTTTTCATACAGGGATTCTGGTATCTCCTCCTCAAACATAAAGGCATCTGATTCCTCCCTACTGATCTCCTGTTTGACTTCAATGGGCAGCGACCTGAGAAAGGCCACCCTGTCCGGGTTTGCTTTGCGTTTACTTTCAGTCATAGTTTCTCTCTGTTCAGGTTATTGTTGTTTATAGTATTCTTTATCCTTTTTCCTCCTGTCTGTCACCTCCAATCGTGCAGGTCAGATCAAAAAAGAGGAAAACCAGCTTGCAGGATCGTGGTTTTCTGATAGTATAAATTATTTTCGTCTTATGAAATTGGAAAACAGGCCGCAGACGGCCCGCCTCTTTGCTGAATTAAACGCAGCCCAGGAGCAGCATCTCTCTCCCCTGGCCTGCCTGAACCGGGAAGAAATTCGCCGCAGCCGAGAGGAACGCCAGGGGTACAGGCAGCCCTTTGCCCAGGATGCTGACCGTATCCTTTACTCAAAGGCTTATGCCCGCTATATTGACAAGACCCAGGTCTTTTCCCTGGTGGACAACGATCATATCACCCACCGGGTGCTGCATGTCCAGATGGTCTCCCGCATTGCCCGCACAGTGGGTCGTTTTCTTGCCCTCAATGAAGACCTGATCGAGGCCATAGCCCTGGGACACGATATCGGCCATCCCCCCTTTGGTCATGAGGGGGAGGAGATTCTGGATCAGCTCTGTCGAAAACAGGGACTGGCCGGGTTTCATCATAATATTCAGTCCGTACAGTTTCTGGATCGTTTTGAAAAACAGGGTACTGGCTGGAACCTGACCCTCCAGGTGCTGGACGGCATTGTCTGCCATAACGGCGAGGTCAGAGCCGACCGCTTGCAGGTAGAGCGGAACAAGGGCAAAGGGGATACCCCCTTTGCTGCTCTGGATCGTCTGCTGACAGAAGAAAATCCTGTTCAACAGCAGCTCCCCATGACTATGGAGGGATGTGTAGTACGGCTCTGCGACACTATTGCCTATATTGGCAGGGATATCGAGGATGCCATTGAGCTGGATCTGATAGAGCGTAGCGAGATACCCAAGCCCTGTGCCAGACTGCTGGGAAACAGTAACGGAACCATTATCCACACCCTGGTCACAGATCTGATCACCGGCAATTTACATGTACGGGAAGCGGACAATGCGGATGCCGACCTGGATTATATTGGTTTCAGCACAGAGATCGCAGACATCCTCCAGGAGCTGAAACGCTTTAATTACCAACGGATCTATAAAAACCCCCTGTTTAAACCGGATTACAGCCGGATTCACCACTGCTATGAACAACTCTTTGACTCTTATATGGCGCAGATGGCTCGGAACCCGGAACAGAGCGCACCGGGACGGAGCTTCTTACATTCCATGAGTAAAACCTATTTATCCAACCATTCTCCTGCGGCAATCGTTCGTGATTATCTTGCCGGAATGACCGATGATTTTTTTCTCCGCCAGGCTGCAATGCTCGGCTGTGACACCCCGGAGCGGACATGCTTTCCAAACTGACATTAACCAGATTGAAACTTTTTCTTCCCGGCGAAAACACCTCCATGATCATTATTGCGGCCTTTATCGGGCTGCTGGCGGGCGGGGTTATTATTCTTTTCCGGGAATCGGTTGACTTTGTCCATCATTATGTCTTTGAGCTGGGAAAAGAACTGCTCAGGATCGATGAGGGGGGCTGGCGCCTGTTGCTGCTTCCCCTTATTCCCATGTTCGGTATGGTGCTGCTTATCCCCCTTTCCCTCTTGTTTCCAGGTGAGGTGAACGGCTACGGCTTTACCCGCTTTCTTCGTCATGTCAACCTGGAAAACGGAGTGATAAAGGCCAGAAATATCTTTATCAAGATCATCGCCACCTCCATCACCATTGGTTCCGGTAACTCAGCCGGAGTGGAGGGTCCCATTGCCCAGATCGGCGGAGCCCTTGGTTCCCAGGTCGGGCAGACATTCCGGGTATCTGGCAGCCGCATGAAGGTCTATATTGCGGCGGGATGCGCAGGCGGGATAGCAGGTATCTTTAACGCCCCCATTGCCGGGATCTTCTTTGCCGCTGAAATCGTTCTCCTGGGGACTTATGAGATCTCTTCTTTTGCCGCCCTGGTGGTTGCCTCGGCTCTTGCTACTGTGGTTTCGCGCGCCTATTTTGGCGAGGTGACCTCCTTTCCCATCCCGGATTACCAGATGGTCAACCCCTTTGTGGAAATCCCCCTCTACGGTATCATGGCGGTGATCATCGGCTTGCTGGCCGTGGTTCATATCCGTTTCTTTTATTATGTGCGGGACAAGTTCAATGGCTGGGCCATCCATGAACAGTTAAAACCGATTATTGGAGCCTTTATGGTGGGCAGTATCGGCATCCTCTTCCCCCAGGTCATGGGTGACGGCTATGAATGTATTGAAAAGGTTTTGGCCGGACACGGTGTCGTCCCCATCCTCTTTGCCCTGGTCTTTCTAAAATCCATTGCCACTGCCATCACCCTGGGTTCAGGCGGTGCAGGCGGGGTGTTTGCCCCGGCTCTCTTCATCGGTGCGGTTATTGGCGGTTTCTTCGGCGGGGTCGTCAACTATTTTATCCCGGATTTAACGGCCTCGCCCGGGGCATACGCCACCATCGGCATCGGTGCCTTTCTCGCCGCTTCCACCCACGCCCCCATGACCGCCATCTTTCTTCTCTTTGAGATGACCGGCAACTATATGATTATTATTCCTGTGATGCTCACCGCCATTGTCGGCACGGTGACTGCCTCCAAGTTTTATGAGGATTCCATTGACACTGTGGACTTTACCAGAGAAGGAATCAATATCCACGAGGGACGGGAGGTTGCCATTCTCAAGTCCATCCTGGTGGGAAAGGCCATTACCGAGGATGTAGATTTTCTCAGTGAAACCGCAAATATAAACAATTTGCTGGAGCTTTTTGCCATGACCAGGGATTCCTTTTATTTCCCTGTGGTCGATCATACAGGCAAGATGACTGGTATTGTCTCCATGCAGGATGTAAAAACTATCCTCCACGATGAAAACCAGCGTAGCTGTCTGCTGGTCAGTGCCATCTGCAGCCGTGATGTCATCTGTATGACCCCGGATGATAACCTCTACGATGCCATGAACCTCTTTGACGTAAAGGGCATTGAAGAGAT
>DAOVTM010000411.1 GCA_030633145.1 Desulfobulbaceae bacterium | reverse complement strand
ATTTATACTCTTTGCGATTTACATCCGATCCAGCCATTTGTGTAACATCTTACTATCTGCCGTCACAATCCAATTACAAACACGGTTTTAGATATTCTGTGGGCAGTATTTATGCAACAGTTACATATTTTGCGCATCCGGCGATATTGCGCTGCTCTTAATTTCACCGATATGGCTGTAGGTAGTAATATTGCCTCCTTCATAGACTACCCAAACTTCCTGCGCACCTTTTGCCAGATAGAGTTCAACTTTGGCTGTAATTTCCGCTTTGGAATTTGAGGGTGAAACAATCTCAATGCAGATTTCCGGTGCTTTCGGATACGGTGTTTTGTAGGAAAAGGTGTTAATAAAACCTTCTGATGCCCAGGCTACATCGGCAACCTTCACTCCTTCCGAGGTCTGAATGGAACATTCCGTAATAACTTCGCCCTTTGGCAGCTTGTTTACTAAATTTGCAGCCATGCGTCCCTGTATGCGTCCGTGCTGATTGGAAGCAGGACTCATCAGAATTTTGCCAAATTTATTCAGTTCAATCTTGAAGGGAAGATCGTTTAATAACGGGTTATGTATGACTTCTGCCCACTCCATCATGTACTCCGAATTATTGATTTTGAGTTAATTTTATGGTATCCTTCAGCTCCCACTTTCATCGTCAAACCGGATTTCACACTATAATCCTTCGCATTTGAATTGATACTCAGAAGGTGCGCACAGCACACCCTGCGGACACACAACGAGTTCGGTGACAGCATACTTATTTTTTCGGCATTCTTCATTTGCCAGTCGAAGTCTGCGCTTACCTGTCATTTTTTTTCATCAAGCTGTACACACCAACCAGTGTTAAATTGTTTTTTAATCTGCGTGAATCTGCGTCATCTGCGGATATTTTGTTGTGGCTTACGCTGGTTGTCGATAAGTGCAAATTGATAGATGAAGGATGGAAAAAAATCATCTTGTCCTGTGCATCTTATTCAGCACTAAAAATAGCCGTTTGTCAAGAAAAATGGAAACGATTCATGATGTTTATTGAACAGATGCTGAATAACACCAAGGGAACAGTAATTGAGTGCCTGAGTAATACAATGGTTGTAAGTATTTCTTATTCAACATCCCCAAATCCGGATACTGTGATTATCATAGACACGCTCCTGCTGCCAGATTTTTTCCACCCAGGCAACATTTTCATCACGATTAAAAATGATCAAATGAGCATCTTCAGCTCCCAGACGCTCTGCATAGGAAGCTGTTTGGATAATGCCTTTGTCAATAACCGTTTCCAGCTTACCACGTTGAATTTTCAGTTCAATAACAACTCTCTGTACCTCACCATGAAAACCCTGCTCAGGGTCAACCGGCCATTCAATGGACAAGTCTGTTCGTTTACGGCCCAGGGCATACTCCCGGTTTACCCTGCCTCCTCCATTGATAATTCTCTGTAAAAATGCCTGCATCAAAAGCTGAGGCCCTGCCTCTTTGTAGGCAAAGCGTTCAATCCAGCTTTCAGAGTTTTCCCTGAAAAATTGTTGGAACGACGTGAGCAGTTTTACCATATCCAGCCTGTTGTCGGCTGTCAAATACCATGAGGTGTCCTGGGCAATGGTGTCCTGGGTCACGGCAATGAGTTCACGGGGGATTACTTCCCGGTAAATACGGTTGCTGATTCCAATTTGCGGTTTGCGAACTATCAATCCCAGGTCAGTAAGATATTGCAGGTCATCATCCGGCACCAGCAGTTCCCCACCCTCCCCGGACAAAATCGGCACAATGACTTGTTGTACCCGTTTTTCCCTGAGTTTATCAGCCAACTGGTCAAGATGGGTTGCCCGTGATTGAATAAGGCGTTCCCTTGCTGCCTGGTATTGCGCAAGGGTTATGGGGATGGTTCGATCTCTGGCTTTCTTATTCTTCCAGGTCAACTCATAGGCCAGCGCATTTACCAGCCAGGGTTGTCCTCGAGTATCTTCCCACAGCTCTGGAAAAATGTTATCATGGAACACCTGGCCGGTACTGCCTGTGTGCTGCTGATAGAGTTCAGTTATCTGTTCTTTTGAAAAATTAGCAAGCACAAGGGATTCAGCCTTGATATTAAAGGCTGAACCACCGGTAATGATATCGCCATCAGATTGATGGATGCGGTAATCCTTGATATCCCGTACACCGCACAACATGATACTCTGCGGAAAGCCGTCAGGCCGTTGAGTATAGCCTGCTCTAATCTGACGTAACAGGGAAATCAGGGTGTCACCCACCAGAGAATCTACTTCATCTAAAAAAAGGATAATCGGCTTGTCGCTTGCCCTTGCCCAGCGGGCAAGCAAACCGGCAAGGGCACCATGACCTCCCCGATTTTTTCGTTCATCCGCAGCCCAGTCACGGAGTCGGTTGTCGTTCAAATAAAAGGAAGCGGATTCAGCCACAACTCTTGTTACTTCAAAAATACCCTGCTCAACATTTCCCCTGGCAGTCTGGGCTGATTCTATATTTGCATACAAGCAATAATAGTCATCCCTGCTGTTTATGTATTCCATAATTGCCAGCAGGATAGAGGTCTTACCTGTCTGTCTCGGGGCATGGAGAAAAAAATATTTTTGGCTGGCAATGAGATGCTGCACTTCCTGCCAGTCAATTCGTTCGGTATAGGGGATCAGGTAGTGGAGATCATCCCTGACCGGCCCGGCTGTGTTAAAAAACTTTTCCATGAGCGATTGTTCTTTAAGAATGAGTGGTGGGTAGAAGTTATATTACGTACGGTATTACTTCTGGAATATATGTATCATGGTGTATTGAGCCATCCTCACACATATTTACTGCTCCGACCAAATCGTCAAATAACGCACTGTCAATTTCATTTTCAGTGATCTCTTCTTCCAGAACTGTCACGATTACTTTGGCTTTTCTGGGAAAGTAGATTTTTTCCAGCAGCGTAATTTGCCCTTTATCATACATGGCTTTAACTGCAATCATAAGATCTCCTTGTTAATGTGGCGGGTGATATGTATTGCGTCTTAGGCTTATATGCTCATTGTCGATGTCTCACCATTCAGATACTACCAGCTCCAAGCTATGTTCCGCACCTGGTTCAACCCTTTGTGCATCGTCCAGAACATTTGCCGTTTCAACACAGAGCATTCGCTTATACCCTGCCTCTTCCATGTCTGCCATACCCTTGGTTTTTTCTTTCCAGGGATTCCAGACAACTGCGGAGGCGGAACCCTTTGAGACGATCTGAATAGTCCGCTCTTTGTTAACAAGGAGGAGAGTATTCCCGGTTTTTTGATACACCCGGTCAACCTCCTCATTGATACGAAGCAGACCTTGCTGGATTTTCGTCTCTCCTGTCAATTTATCCCAATATGTAGCCCTTTCCAACCCATGAACAGAAACCTGCCTGATGTCAGAGACGGCAAAATAACTATGCAGTGCTGAGCTGATACTAAACGGTTCAGTACCACAATTCTGGCTGGTGAGTGCAACGCTCAGTTCTCTGCCAACGGTGATCTGTAGCAGTAGTTCAAACGCATAAGGCCAGAGAGCCAGCGTTCTCTCTGAACTTGTCAGTTTGAGAATGATCTCGGAGGTATTTTCATCCAGTTCATCACCGCTGACAAACTCAAAAAGGGCAGTCCTGGCAAAACCGTGCTGGGGCAGGGTATCATCTGTAGGATGTGAGCCAAACCAGGGCCAACAGAGGGGAATTCCTCCTCTGATGGCCTTACCGGTTTTAAAATGGCTTTTTTCACTGAGCCAGAGCAGGGGGCTTTTTCCTTTTCGCTGATACT
>DAOVTM010000105.1 GCA_030633145.1 Desulfobulbaceae bacterium | reverse complement strand
TTGTCACCCGTGAAGAGGAAGAAAAAATCAGTATTTCAGCCGGTAGTATTGAGGTGATACCGGCATGGCGTTTTCTTTTGAGTTTGGGGGATAGCGCAGATTTTTCAGGTAACCAGAGCCAGAACCAGGTGGGTCAGATCCACCATATCCTGTAAACTCTGCTGTTCATCAGTGGAATGGACATGGGTCATGCCGGTGGCAATGATGGCCGTCTGCAACCCGTAACCGTTAAAGATGTTGGCATCGCTGCCACCGCCAGCGGTTTCATAAGCCATCTTTATCCCGATTTTTTTTGCCGCCTCATCAACCAGGCGAACAACCGGATCATCCTCGGTAAGCTGCATGATTGAAAAATCAGATTCAACCTTGAAATCAAGCTCAGGAACACCCCGTGCCTGCCCAGATGGATCCTGCCAGCCATAAACTACCTGACGGAAGACCTCTTCAATCTCACCAGTGAGACGTGCAAGAGTTTCCACAGAGTGGCTGCGTACCTCCCCCTCAATCACCACTTCCTGGGGGACAATATTTGAGGCGGCTCCTCCCTGGATAGTGCCGAAGTTGATGGTACTCTGTTCGTCAATCCTGCCACAGGGAGCTTTTGATAATGCCTCCCCGGCCAGGGTGATCGCATTGACCCCCCATTCTGGATGCAGCCCGGCATGGGCGGCAATCCCCTTGATGGTAATGGTGAGCCGGTTGGCAGCCGGAGCCCCGATAACCACCCGGTTAAAATCAGAGGAATCCAGGGAGTAGCCCATCCTGGCCTGAATATGATCCGGGTTCAGAGCCTTGGCCCCGTACAGGCCGATCTCTTCACAAGTGGTGAACACCAGTTCCAGGGGAATATGGGGAAGATCGTTTTCCCGGAGGATATGGACTACCTCCACCAAGGCTGCAATGCCGGATTTATCGTCACTGCCCAGCACTGTATTGCCCAGACTGGTAAAGATGTCATCCTTGCGCACAACCTTGATGCCGCATGCCGGTTCAACGGTGTCAAGATGACAGTTGAAAAAGAGCGGTTCCCGATCCAGGCTCCCGCTCAGACGGAATATCAGGTTACCGCACTGGGAGCCGGTCATTGCCGCAGAATCGTCCTCAAAGGGAGGAGCTACATCCAAACCTGAGAGCATCCCGGTGAGCAGGGAGGCCATCTTTCCTTCCCTGCGAGAGGGACTGTCAGTTTCACAGAGCTGGATAAAGGTCCGAGCCAGTCGTTCCCTGTTTATGTTCATGATTTCTTTATTTTCCTGATTGGAGCAGCAGCACGGCATGGGCTGCGATTCCCTCACCCCGACCGGCAAAGCCCAATTTTTCAGTGGTAGTTGCCTTGATATTGATCTGTTCCGGAAGTATTGCACAGACTTCTGCCAGCCTGGTCTGCATGATCGCAAGATAGGGGGCAAGCTTTGGCTGCTGGCAGATAATGGTAATATCAGCATTGCTGATGCGCAAACCTTTTTCGTGGACAAGTTTCATAACAACTGCCAGCAGTTTAAGGCTGTCTGCGCCCCGGTACTGCGCATCACTGTCCGGGAAATGGCGACCAATGTCACCAAGTCCCGAGGCCCCGAGGATAGCATCCATCAGGGCATGGGTCAACACGTCCGCATCTGAGTGTCCGGCCAGGCCAAGTTTATAGGGAATCTCCACCCCGCCGAGGATAAGTTTGCGCCTCTCAACCAGTTGATGGACATCATAGCCATGACCAATTTTCATCTGATTCTTTTTTATACCTGTATTGCTTTGTGGCAAATTGTTCTGTGCCATCAAGCCTGCGGCAATGGTCAGGTCAGCGGGTCGGGTGATCTTGATATTTGCTTCACTGCCCTCAACAACGGCCACCGGAATCCCGGCATGTTCCAGAATCGAAGCCTCATCCGTAGCCGTAAAACCGCTTGCCGTGGCATGTTCATACCCGTGTTCGAGCAGTCGCCGCTGTATGGCCTGGGGGGTCTGGGCCTGCCAGAGATCAGAACGGTCAACAGTCTCCAGGATGAGCGAATTATCCACCCGTTTCAAGGTATCTTTCACTGGAACAGCGGCAATGACCGCACCTAATTCCACTGCCCCACGGATACAACGGTCAACAATCCCCTCCGTAACCATAGGTCTTGCCCCGTCATGCACCAGGACAATGTCTATGGACTGAGGCAGCACAGCCAATCCGTTGCGCACCGATTCCTGCCGGGTAACTCCGCCCGTTGCAAAAAGAAGCTGCTGATGCTGGTCGCTATCGAAAAAAGAAAAAACCTGCTGCCTGCCACTCTGCAAATGTTCTGCAGGAAGCACGACAACCACTGAACTGATGTAAGGATGGGATAAAAAGACACGAAGGGTGTGGATCAGAATGGGAACACCGGCCAGCTCAAGAAACTGCTTGGGAGTCTCTGACTCCATCCGGGTGCCAAAACCTGCCGCCGGAATGATTGCTCCGGCGGATGGCGAACTCGCTTCGTTTTTTGTTCCCTGTGAAGATGCCATTAGAGAAGAATTTTTACAACCTGTTTTTATTGTTCGCTGTGAATTTCCCTTTCATCGGGGATAAAAAATTTCTACCTGAAAAATGAGGTGGAGTATAAGCCGAATTTTGTCCCTGCAATCCTGTGCAAAGCAACGCAGGCCATGATCATTTGACTGGGATATCAGTCACCCGATACCTCATGCAACCTACCCGGAAACTCAGGCGGGCAGCCCTCAAACGTTTCCCTATTTGGTCTTGCACCCGGTGGGGTTTACCCTGCCCTTTACGTCACCGTAAAGGCGGTGAGCTCTTACCTCGCCATTTCAACCTTACCTGTGGATGTCGCCATCCCATCGGCGGTATATTTTCTGCGGCACTTTCCTCCGGTTACCCGAAGTTCCCGTTAAGAACCACCGTGCCCTGCGGTGTTCGGACTTTCCTCTCCGGGACAAGCCCGGAGCGATCATGCCTCCACCTCATTTTTCAGATAGAATTTTTGTTAAAGCGAATCCCGATTTTTCCAATCTATACCACGATTAGCCATTTCGTCTGCCCGTTTATTCTCCTCTCTTGGTACATGGGCGATACTCCAGATCTCAAAACCAGCCAGCAGCATTTTAACCTCTTTAAACAGTGGCTTCAAGGCTGCATTTTTCACCTTGTACCGCCCCTCAACCTGACGGACAATCAACTGGGAATCGAGCAAGATAGTAAGACGACTGCAGCCAATCTCCTGGGCTGATTGCAACCCAAGGATCAAGGCCCGGTATTCAGCGACATTATTGGTACAGCGGCCAAGGTAGAGGGAACGGCAGACAAGCTCTTTACCCTTGTCATCCAGCAGGACACTTCCGGCTCCGGCCTCTCCGGGGTTACCTCTGGAGGCCCCGTCAGTGAACAGTTTACAGCGAAGGTCTTTTCCAACAACGGTTGTATTTACTACCGGTTTCGCTTCCGTTGCCGGTTCCAGCTCGACCACCTGTAATTCTCCCCGTAAAAGTCGGCGAACCTCATCCACTTCAAAATCGGAAAACAGTTTCCTTATAACGGAATCAGAGAGATTTTCCGCCAGAATTTCCAGAGCAGCCTTCCTGTCCAGACCGGTTTCAGCTCTCGTCATCTTCAGGCGGGGTATAATAGAGAGTACGCTGACAGGTCGTGCAGGAGAAGATCTTCTCCCCCTGACGGATCTCATTAAACTGCTGATCCGGCATGGTCATAAAACAGCCCTGGCACACCCCGTCAACCACCTGCACAATGGCAAGCCCGTTCCGTTTTTTGAGCAGCTTATCATACCGTTTCATCTTTGAGGGCGGTACTTTTTTTGCCAGCTTATCCCGCTTATTCTGAACAGTCTTGCGACGGGTGTTGAGCTTTTTGACTGCTGCTGCCACCTTTTCGCTTTCCTCGGCCAGGAGTTCCTCTTCACCCTTGCAGGTATTTTCTGTCTCCTCAGCCTTTTCCGCCTCAGCCTCGGCCTCTTCCATGACCTGCAGCAGCTTTTCATCGGTGTCCTTGATCAGCTGTTTGGCATCTTCGATTTCCTTGAGAAGAGCCTGATGCTCACGACTGGTCTGCACCTGCATCATCTTGTTCTGCCGTTCCTTAATGCGAATAGCTGCATCATCACTGGCAGCCTTGACCTCACGCTCCTCCTGCTCCAGTTCTTCCACCTTTTGCCGACACTGAACCGCCTCAGCTTTTTTCTCCTCAATGGATTGCTGGCGGTCATTGAGTTCCTGCTCCTTGTCCGCAATATTCTGATCAAAACCGGCCAGCTCAGTATCCAGCCCCTGCAGGTCAATGAGTATGCTGATCTCTTCCTTCAATGGTGCGCTCCTTGTATCTCAATTATGCAAAAATCAGAAACTGTTTCTAATTTTCATGGTTGTCTGTCTTGTGATGCCTATCTATCCTCTCACTTCAATTTTCTGCTTTTCGATCTTACTGCGATGCCCGAATCAACTTCAAAGGCGGTTCCTGATCAACAGTCTCTACCTGCACCTTGAGTCCTGTTCGATCCAACCGCTCTGTGAGTAGCTGCCCCAGTGCCTCCATGGCAGGATTTTCAGTTGCAAAATGCCCGCCATCTATTATCCAGAATCCGGTTTCCCGAGCCCAGCAGGCGGTGGCATGTTTCACCTCGGCGGTTACCAGTACATCAGCCCCGGCAATCATGGCTGTCTCTGCAAAATCCGAACAGGATCCACCGCAAACCGCCACCCGCTTGATCGTATCCGGTCTCGGCCCAGCCTCCAGCAGCCAGGACGGTGCAACTGTTGTATTGAGCAGATTGATAAAACCGGCAGCGGAAAGTGGTTCCGATAATCTGCCCACCCGACCCAATCCAGGTGTACTGCAATCCTGGTAATGGTGATCACTGTCTGCGAGCAAAGGTTTTGTCTCCTGCAAGCCCAGCAGTCCAGCCAGGACATCGTTGACACCGCCGCAGGCACTGTCCAGGTTGGTATGACAGCCGATGACGTTCAGAGATGCCTGCAAGGCAGAATGGATAAAATGCCCTGTGGGCTGATCAGTACGAAGGCTTTTCAGGGGATGAAAGACAGCGGGATGGTGGGTAATGAGAAGATCGGCTTCGACCTCGCAGGCCTGCTTGATCAAATCGATGGTCGGATCAAGGGCAAGGAGGATGGAACTGACCCGATTTTCCGGACTGCCAATGAGCAGACCTACATTATCCCAGCTCTGGGCAAGTTCCTCAGGAGCAATTTCCTCAAGGATGTTAATTATATCTTGAACTTTTGCCACGTTTGCCAGCTTACAAAGAAAAAGAGGCACAACCCTGTTGGGATGTACCTCTTAGTCTAACGGTTGATCTTATGTCTGTTTGCAGTAAAAGCGGGTTTTCATACTGAACAAGGAAAAACCGTCTGTTTACGAACAGAATTTGTTGCTGAAACTCTGTTTCCAAGAAGTCTGTATCCAAATAACTTGATATATGTAACACTTTGTAACAACGTAGGATGAGTCACCTAACTCTGTCCTGTTACATGTTGGTGGGCCTACCAGGATTCGAACCTGGGACCAATCGGTTATGAGCCGATGGCTCTAGCCAGCTGAGCTATAGGCCCATTGCGTATGGTAAACTTTTTATACTACCATCATTAATGTATTGGTCAACTAAAAACAGTACAGAATCGGTAAAAACAGCTGACTGCCCATATATTTTCTAAGCCATTGTTCAGGGTGACTGGTCACGATATACCCTGGTCGGGATCGGTTTACCAACCAGAATTGCCGTATTGATCAGCAGCCGCTCCACCGTTCCAAGGTCTGCACGCTGGGCTATCACTTCTTTTCCCATGGCAGGCTCATCGGTGATGATGCCGTCCACCCCCATGGAGATCATCCTGGACATGGACAGTTGATCATTCACCGTCCAGACATACAACTGCTTGCCCGCCTTATGAATACGGCGAATAAAACCTCCATTTGCCGCAGCCATATTTATAGCGAGAAAATCTACATTAAGCGATGATAAATTTCCCAGAGATGCTGAAAGCAGTAAGCCAACCTGCCAATCCGGCCGCAGCCTGTGGAGCTTTTGAATACCGTCATACTTGAGCGACATGAAGGCGACATTTTCAACCATATTAGCCTGTTCTACAATATCAATAACCCGCTGCTCAAGCTGCTTATCATGGCCATAATATTTTAACTCAATAAGTACCCGGACCTTGCCTCGGGCTGCTTCCAATACCTGGAGGAGAGTGGGGGTGCGCTCAGCAGAGAATTCCGGGGCAAACCAGCTGCCGATATCAATTTCCTGCAAATGTTCGTATGTAGTATCCCAGACTTTCAAGTTCAGGCCAGCCAGTTTCATGAAATCACTGTCATGAATAACCACGACTTCACCATCCACACTCTCCTGGACATCAATTTCAATCCAGTCGGTTCTATCTTCTATTGCCTGATTGAAGGAAGCCATAGTATTCTCTGGAGCCTTTCCAGCTGCTCCCCGGTGAGCAATCACCATCACGTCATCATCAGTTTTGATCCCCTGCAACAGATAGGTTCCGGTCACAACGGCAATGACCATACAGGCAAGCAGGAGCATAACCAGACGATTACCTGTGAGTTGAACCTTTCTGCCCTGTGCCTGTTCTTTAAATTCGGGCAGGATAAGGCATTTTCCTGCCTTGTTGCACAGTAGCACAAGCATACAGGCAAAACTGCCCGAGGTAATTGTGGTAACAAGCGTATTAGCCAGCGTCCACAAAAAAAGAAGGCCGCCAAGAAGGACAACCAGGAGCTTGATAGCATTAAAAAAAGGTGGAAGAAATGTAGAACCGAGAAACTGAATGGCACCAAGCAGCAGAACCCCAAGCAGTACTGATGCCACTGCCCAGACAGCATAAACCTTGAGCAAAAATAACCTGTTCCCCCTGGTCAGTTCATTGCTTGCAGCAAAGCTGTCCTTTGGGGAAGCATTATCGAGCAGCAGCAGGGGCAGGGACAGAGACCAGGAGAGGAGTTTGCGCACCAGAACCACAGCCATGATCAGCAAAATAATGATAATCAGGCCTGCGGCCAGGAAAAAAACCGGTGGTTTCTCCTGCAAATAGTAGTTGATGTCATAGTCAGTAATAAGCAGCAGGGCAACCAGAGCAGCGCAGGCAAGAAAGGGCAGCACAATGAGGAGTAATCTTGCAACCAGCCGTACTGAATAGATAAAAATCCTTCGTATCCGAACAAATGTGAAATGAAAGACAGAGAGGACGCTGACCTGCACTCCCTGCTGCCTGGCAGTAAAGAAAGCCATCATGGATGCCTGCTCAAAGACCAGGATGGTAATCAGCAAGGCACTGAAGAGAACCAGGGCGATGATTCCGGCTGGAGAGAGAATGAAATAGGCAATATCAAGATCAGAGAGGACACTCTTCCCTGACATAGTCAAGAGCAGTTTGCCGACAAGGCCAAGCAAAGGCGTAAAGAGAATGGAACCAAGTGCAACATACACCAGATGGATGAAAAAAAACGGCCATAATAGACCCTTCAGGGTAGTACACAGATCTTTCCAGATGAATTTTGCAGGGAACATTCTTTATCTCTATCGGGACTATTGAAGAAAGTATTATTGCTGACAAAAATGGCGCAAAGGCATCGTTCTATCCGTAAAAACAGAGGTGGATACATCTTCTATAATCTCGTCCTCTTCCAAATCAATGAGATCAACCCTTACCCGTTCATTATAGTTGATAAATCTGCCCGTGGTTTCTATGGCTCCCAGTGATTTCCCGAGGAATACCTCTGTGGATATCTTTCTGCCCACTTTTTCCTCCCGTAATTTCGTAAAGGCAAGGGCATGTTCAGGTGAACGGTACACATAAAGAATGCAGCACTGGTAATTCCGCTCAAGGCATCGACGTATGTTTTCCAGTTGGTTCTTGAAAACAGCAAAATTACCATCCAGCACATAGGAGAGATGATGCTTAAAGCAGTGATCCAATAAAATATTGACCGCTTTTGAACTTGCCCGTTGAAAGAGGTGGCTGTTATCCCCTTTATAATAGGGCATGTTTTTACGAATACGATCAGCCTCTATCACATTTACTCCCTGATCGAATGAACTCCTGACAAATTCGGTTTTACCGGCTCCGGGAGAACCAGCCATAAAGACCGCATCATATCCTGGTTCTTGATCAGGCAGGTAGGTTCGGATCATCTCTTTCTTCTGTGCTTTAACGTATTGCATCGCCAGTTCAGGAATTCCGTCATCCGTTATTTCATGGATTTCCTGAATCAACTCTTTTGCTTTTTTTATTGCATCGTTCTTGAAAACCATCTGCGGTTGTTTCCTTTTCAAGCAGCCTTATTCTCTCTAAAGACACTCATTTCATCATTCATTACCCTGGCGTAAATTTCCTCAACCGGCATCCTAAACTCAATCGAGGCAAAATAGACCTCATCACCAAGATAATAATGCACCGGCTGCCAGTGATCAGTGCGGCGACAGACTTCAACATCTATAAAGTCCTGCTCAATCAAAACATACTCCTGGACACTCGGCAAACTCTGGTAGGATAACCGCTTGAGGACATTATCCCTCTTGCGAGTTGACCGGGACACCACCTCAACTATGAGCAACGGGGAGTTGCGGAAATAGTCGTTTTCTTCCTCATCACAAGAGATCAAGACATCTGGGTAAAAAAAATTGCTTCCTGCCTTAACCTTCATATCAGCCTGAAATGGCTCACAGGGACTATCTATTTGTTGCAGATGGATCAAGAAAGCCACAAGAATATTGCTGGAAATCCTGCCGTGGTTGGCACTTGCCCCTGCCATTGCTCTGGGTTGAGCATCAATCAATTCATGTTTTATTTGACTGACACGCTCTCCTTCCAGGTATTCCTGTTCCAATATTTCACGAACAGGTTGTTGCTGTTGTAATTGCATATCTTTTTGAAGCGTTCATTTATCGGCAACAATACCTTTGTTTCTTGTAACAACATTCCATGCTGTACATTGTAGATCATGCAATGGCAAAATACAAGCTGCACAGTTTGTTGAGTAAGAGGAAGCCCATTTACGTTTATAACATCTGATAGACAGGTTCTATTTGCTCGGCAGCTTATAGCATGAGATAGGGTAAAATAAACTCTATATCATACTAAGAATTATGTAACCTACATTTCTTGAACCAGGCATCATCAACCGTTTGGAAGAAAAATTATCCAGACTGAATCAATTACGTCCCCTTCCCAAGTTAGCTGCAAAAAAGATAAAAGAGCATTTACTGCTCGAAATGACGCATAATTGCAATGCGAAAGAAGGAAACAGCCTGACTCTCAGGGAAGCATTTTTAATCATTAATAAAGGTATAACCATTAAAGGAAAATCCATCAAGAATCACTTGAGGCAAAAAAACAACAGGCCGAATTGCAATACCTGTACGTGCTTATTGAAACTGATACATGTCATACTGTTTCCGAACAGATGATTCGATCTCTACACCAACTCATCACCCTGGAAACCGATAAGGAATAGGCAGGGGTTTATCGCAACGCCAAACGGTACACGTCATCAACCACCTGATGCCCTTTAAGTACCTGTCCTGATGCAGAAGATTCTTCATTGGTTGCAGAAAAACAGTTGTCCCTGCATGAGTATCGAGCTTACGGCTCTCCTCCATCACAAGCTTGTCCATATCCATCCTTTTTTTGATGGAAACGGCAGAACAGCAAGACTCTTAATGAATTTGCTCCTCATGCTGAATTGTTTTACTTTAACCATTATCCTGAAAAATGACCGCAAGAAGTTTTTTTGCTGCTCTATACTGAGCTGCTTGAAGAACTTAAATTTTCCCGATAATAATTTAATTGTATATTTTATCAATTATCAATACAATACTATTAACAGGTTAGCTTACTTGTGTTAAATTATTAGCAAAAATCACATACACAAGAAGTTTAACAAGCTAAAGGTAAGACTATGGATATCGATGAATTAATTAAAAAGGTAAAGGAATCTGCAAAGACACGCACAAGAGACGAGGATGTAGAATTACTCAGAAGAGCTTATATTATTGATAATGACGGCTATTATCATCCTAAATTCTTCTCCAAGGAAACTGTGGCTAAAGATAGAGCGCAAGGAAAACCTTTATTGCCAAGTGTACACCAATAAACCATCGTTCATTTATGGGTTTCATGGGCTGGACAAGGACATTGCCTTTGAGATCCTAAACGGACGCACCGATTTCAAACAAAGCAACCACGACTATGACTGGTTGACCCATGGGACTTATTTCTGGGAAAATAATTATGAACGTGCAAAACAATACGCTGTCGAAGATAGCAAGCGAGCCAACAGCAAGATAAAAAAACCATTTGTGCTAGGTGGCTACCAACTTAAGGCGAGACAAGACGTAACTTCAGCCAGATAACCTTTCTCTGGTTCCCATGCTCCTGCGTGGGAACCTTGAATGA
>DAOVTM010000342.1 GCA_030633145.1 Desulfobulbaceae bacterium | reverse complement strand
TGCTGTCCCCGGTCATAAAAACGTGAGGTATCAACCAGTCGATCATCTGTCAGGCGCGATTCTGGCCGTGTCCTGAACTGAGCCGTAGGGGCATCCTCATCGTCATTTTGATACCGTTGCAGACAGGAGAAACCAAGGTGCAGCAGCCTCCTTCCTCCATCTTGATAGGTTGGCAGCCCTGTAACCCGTCCCACCAGATCAAAACCATTGGCATTGGAGATCTGATCCTGACTCTCTCCATCGTTGGCAAAAGAACCGGTGTTAAGGAAATAACCACCGGCCCAGGTCGTAGTTAATCCTGCCCCCGATATCAAAATCAACAGGAGATTCAGGCTTGGTCAGCTTAATGCCTTCATCACTGTAAATGTAATTTCCTATCGGCGCAGAATCAGATTGTTCCGCCGCAAAACAAGGAGATGCGCAGATCAGGCAAAAGATATAGGCAAGAAGAGCAAGACCCAATGTTATGCTCCCAGGGTACTATGTTCAGCAAAAAACGCAGCGGGCGACGCTGAAACAGCGCCGCCCGTCACCTCACCTGCTCTTACTGTCTCGAAGCAGGGTTAGAAAGCTGCTTGAGCACACCGTCAATACCAAGGGTTGAGCCGCCAACAGGCGGAAACTCCTCAAAAGATGCCAGCCATTGTCTGGTGAAAACCTGGGCGGGAACAAAGAGCCACATGTTATTAACCATCCAGCGAAGATACATCTCCGACTCATGCCAGGCCCTTTCAAATGGGTCAGCCCTTAAGTTGATAACCTTCGGCCATGCAGGTTGGACGCGAACGGCAGAAGCGATGTTGCCCTCAAGATACGCAAAATGGATTTTCCAATTGTTGTAGCGAATGGCATTCAGATTACCCAACTGATCAAAGTACATGATCTCCTTGCGAGGTGATTCTGCAACCTCTCCCTTAAACCAGGGAAGAAGATTGTAACCGTCAAGATGAACCTTGTACTCCTTGCCGTCAACGGTGTGGCCTTTTTTGAGTTTCTCTTTAATATCAGGATCGCCAACAGCGGCCAGCAGGGTGGGGATCATGTCCTCGTGCGAGGCAATACCGTTGAGCTTTGTGCCGGGCTTGATAACACCAGGCCATTTGATAAAAGAAGGCACACGGAAGCCGCCTTCCCAGGTAGTTCCCTTCTCGCCATGGAAGGGGATGGTTCCGCCGTCAGGCCAGGTAAAGGTCTCGGCTCCGTTATCGGTGGAGTAAAAGATAATGGTGTTATCCTCAATGCCGAGTTCCTTGAGCTTGGCAAAGACACGGCCAACGCCATGATCATGTTCCAGCATACCATCGGCATACAGTCCAATGCCGCTTTTGCCGTCCCATTCATCGGTGAGATGGGTAAAGACGTGCATGCGGGTTGTGGTTATCCATGTAAAAAACGGTTTGTCTTCCTTGACAGCCTTATCCATAAAACCAAGCGCCGCATCAATGAACTCAGTATCAGCCGTTTCCATGCGTTTTTTTGTCATGGGGCCGGTATCTTCAACTGATTGTCCGCCTTTGCCGTCAGCAAAGCTGTGGATCACACCACGGGGACCAAATTGATCACGAAACTCCTTATCCTTTGGATAGTAATACCCTTCCGGCTCTTCTTCAGCATTGAGATGATAGAGATTGCCGAAAAATTCATCAAACCCGTGCATAGTAGGCAGATGACTGTCCTGATCACCAAGATGGTTCTTGCCAAACTGACCACTGGTGTAGCCATGGGGTTTAAGAAGGGTGGCAAGGGTAACCATTCCGTCACCAATTCCCTGTTTTGATCCGGGCATACCAATGGTGAGCAGTCCGGTGCGGAAGGGGTGCTGTCCCAGAATAAAGGCGGCTCGTCCGGCAGTACAACTCTGCTGTGCGTACCAGTCGGTAAAGAGCACACCCTCATCAGCTATACGATCAATATTGGGTGTTTGATAGCCCATCATCCCCTGGTTATAGGCGCTGATGTTCCAGTATCCAATGTCATCGCCCCAGATGACCACGATATTAGGTTTTTCAGTTGCTGCCTGAACCTGGGTGCCGGTCAATATTGCGGCAGCACAGATGGAGACAAGGGCAATTTTCAACATCTTCTTCATGCGATCCTCCTGATTACATTTATCATCCGGCTCCGAAATGGTGCCGGAAAAACTTCTCGTGTTTCAGTTCAAGTAACGCTTTTATCTCGGAAACAGGAACTGCAAAGTCCAGTTTACAGACCACTCCGGAGCACCTTCCGGCTTTTCGATATTGTAGTAGGTTTCCACCTTGGTGTTCATCTTCTGCTTACCAATGGAAAACATCTTACCAAAACCGCCACCAACCGGTATTGTCCAGCGATTGTCGGACTCTGCCATCCAGTTTGCCGTAATGACCATGTCGGTGATCAGGTACCAGCCATCATCAAGGTTATAGTTAATAAACGGCTCAAGGAGCATCTGGCTGACAACCCTGCGGTCGGAATCACCGGCAAAAGACCAGAGCTGACGACCAAGGAGTCCCAGAGTCCAGGGTTTTGGCTGGGTGAGCAGAACTGCGGTAGGGCCAGCACTCCATTTGCCGCTGCCCAGTTGATCGTCCGAAGCCGTGTCCATCATCATGGAAGGCCCGACACCCCAGATAAGCTTGCCGGGTTCAGCAGGCGAAACATAGATTGAATAGTTTATATCCCCGAGACCGGTTGCGCCTTCGCCCTGGACGGGATTTGGAATTCCCGCTATTCCGGTGACCATTCCAGGTGTATAAATGATCGGCATAATCACCCGATTGATCAGGTTCCAGTTACCGACAGTTACTGGAATGACCGGCTGGATATTGAGAAAGGTTGCCTCTCCATTATCTGCGCCATAATCAAAGGTGAATTTAAAGGGCAGGCTGTACATGGCACCCACCGGGTTCTGGGTCTTGGCTGCCAGATCTTCTCCCCCCTTTTCCTGACCTTGTGCCGACATAGTGCCACCTATAATCAGGAACAGGCAAGTGAGCAATACGATCCCCTTCTGTTTAAGCATTCTGTTTTTCCTCCTCTACTGAAAAAGTTCTTTTATGCACCAGTTCTCCCAGCACATCAATGGCGCCCATCATAGCTCTAAATTTATTTTCATTATAATATACCGTTATGGACTTTTGATTATCCCAATGTTCGAGCCAGAGAAATGTATTTGCCTCGTTCAGCCGCTCAAAAAGTTCGAGGTCAAGACGTCTGCCAAGCGGTTGATCAACAGTCTGCAACATCTCAAACGCCTGAAGAAACTCTGCCCGTTTTTCAGGGTGGATTTTGACTACAATTTCGAGTCCGATCATCTTTCTCCTCTTGTAAGCAGATTAACAATGACAAATATATAGCAAGAACCGTTCCTTTACTATTGCGTTGTGGTATTGTCTCGTAACATGATGGAATATGACTAATAATAAATTTAAAAATATGGTTTCCGGTGTGAAACAGATGCGAAATATCGCAGATTCGTGATATTTCGCAACGAAATATCACGGATTCAATGCAAAAGGAATGGATTTTTTTGAGGAATTCTGTGGTAGAAAAAATGGCTAAATGTGTCGGTAGGAGTCCAGCCATCTGAACAATGAAAACTCGGTGCCAGTATCGTATCGCTCAGAGGGCTGAACTCCTACAGTACCGGTACACCTGTGGCTATTCTGTAGGAGTCGGCTTTAGCCGCGATTGCGCAACCGACATTGCCTGTTAAAAATGTCCACTACTTTTGCACCTATAAGAAGGATACCAAAAAAATCAGGGCTTTTTCAACCCAAGTTTTTTAATCCGGGAACGGAGGGTTGACGGGTTCATTTTAAGGATACCAGCGGCACCCTTGCCGCCGCTTATCTGCCAATCAGTCGTTTGCAGAGTACGGAGAATATGGCGACGTTCGACTTCCGCCAGGGGAAGCAGTTCAGTGTCAACGGCAGCGTTGTTGGAGTTATTATCCTGGACAGGATGGAGTTCATCAGGAAGGAACAGGCTCGATCCACTACTCGTGATTACAGCTCGTTCAAGTATGTTGCGAAGCTCACGGATATTGCCAGGCCAATCGTAAGCTGTCAGGGTATCCATGATAATCGGCGGGATATCCTCAATATCCTTGCCAAACTTTTTATTGAACAGGGAAATGAAATGATTGACCAGCAGCGGGATATCTTCCCGCCTGTTGTGCAGGGGAGGCATGGTAACGGGATAGACATTCAGCCGGTAATAGAGGTCTGCCCGGAAACGTCCTTCAGCCATTTCTTCCTCCAGATGACGGTTTGTCGCAGAGATTATCCGTACATCAACCGGTATGGTCTGCGACCCGCCGACCCTCTCTATCTCCTGTTCCTGCAAGACATTGAGCAGCTTTACCTGAATATCAAGGGGCATTTCGCTGACTTCATCAAGAAAAATAGTACCCCCCTGTGCCAGTTCAAACTTTCCCCGGCGGAGTTTGATCGCATTGGTGAACGATCCCGGTTCATGACCAAACAGCTCGCTTTCAACAAGCTCGGAAGGAATTGCCGCACAGTTGACCCGGATAAAGGGTTTGGATGCGCGTTTACTTCCCCGGTGAATCGCCCTGGCTGCCAGCTCCTTACCTGTGCCTGTTTCTCCGAGAATCAGAACCGTTGCATCGGTCTCGGCAACCTGCTTAACCTTGCTTAAAACATAGAGCAGGGCATTGCTCTTGCCGATAATCTC
>DAOVTM010000255.1 GCA_030633145.1 Desulfobulbaceae bacterium | reverse complement strand
TACTGCCGCCACATGGCACCGTATCGCTTGTGAAAATAATACCGGCCCAGCATGGCCCCGGCTAACTCCAGGATGATACCGTGCGGGGTGGATTGGCCCAGGCCGCGCACCACGCCGTAAATCAGCAGCACTGGCAGGCCAAGGACGGAGAGGATCATATACATAACCAGTCCCAGCCCCAGGCCGGACATGACGTAGCTCCCATTTAATGCCTGGAAAAAGAGGGAATTCCCCTCCAGGGTCGAGGTCTGCATCAAGAGGGTGTTCAGGGCCTGGAGATGCCATAGTTCCTGGGCGTAGGGATAGCTGGCCGAGGGGATCGGAGCCAATCGCCAGATAAACTGGGAAAAGAGCAGCGAAGAGACCATGACTACCGGAAAGACCACCAGTTCAGCCTTGATAATTCCGCGCAGGGAGGTTCCGGTAAGCTCGATTTCCCGAAACCCCACAGTCGCCTCCCCATAGTTGTGGATGGGGATGGGGGCGTACCAGATCTCAATACCCTGGTAGCCGAAATACTTGGCTCCGGCAATGAAGCTGGCCTCCCGCACCAGAGGCAAACTGACAAATTGTCCGGCAATGCCCTCCATCCGGGCGGTGATATAGGAAATGATCGGGGTATAGATAAAGCCGTAGCCAAGAAAAAAAATCCAGGGGAAATTCGGTACCAGCCAGACACAGAGCAAGACATAAGAGAGGGTGGAAAAGACATAGATGCCAATGGCTATCCAGAAGTTGAAATCACCTCGTCCCTTGGGGGGGTGAAACAGGTCGTGCAGGGTACCCCGACCGGGACTGCCCTTGCTAAAAGAACGTGCTACCGACCAGATCCCGATCACCCCAATGGCCAGTCCCAGGCCAATGCCAAAACTCATGTAAAAGTCAAAGTTATTGGCAAAGATGGTGTCCACCGTTCCCATACCCTGGTGCCAGCGATGGAGTACCCCCTGTTTCCAGAGGATGGGATTGAGGATAACAGTGATAAGCAGACCGATAAATCCGCCAACTACGGCCCAGAACGGCAGCACCATACCGAGAAAGACCAGGCCGAGATCAAGCTGGATACCGGTTGCCACTGCGGGCAGAGCCTGTTCCGTGTGCCGGGTCAGTTCGATCCAGGGAATGGGGATCAGGGTGATAGGTTCAGTGAAAATCAGGCCGGAGACCACCGGCAGCAGGACATAGACCCCGCCAAAGAGGAGACCTATCACCGCACCGATGGAAAATACCCGCCATTTCCATCCCTTATCCTCTTCGTCCGAGGATTCAGCCAGAGCCATGGTACCCAGCGCACCTACCGGAGCCATGGGAAAGGGCAGCTTTTCCACGTCCGAGGTGATCCGGTACAGGGCATAGCCCAGACCGAAGCGATCCACCCGCTGGATCACCTGGGAACCCACTAACAGGAGGATGGGGATCAGCCAGTCCCGATGGAGAAAGCTACGTTCCAGCATAGATTCTGAGTCTGCCGCTGGCGCAATCCAGGTGGGGATAAACTCTGCCACCCCCAACATCCTGGCGGCATCGGACTGTACCAGGTACTGGCTCCACAACAGCCCCTGAAAGGGTGAGGCCAGAGCGGCTCCGGCCATGTAATAGAGGATGAAAATCTCCTGCTGTTTGAGGCTGGTATGGGCACGTCTGGCAATCTCGGCAAAGAGTATAATGGTCACCCAGCGGGCTGCCGGGCCGATGCCCGAGCCGATGACCAGTTGCAGGTACATGGAGCCGGGCATCATCAGGAAACCGATGAAGACCGCACCAACCACGGTTTTCCAGTCAAACCCCTCCTCAAAATGATCCGGGGGTTTGAGGAGATCTCTATATTCTTTTAGTTCCTTGTCGTCGTACATATCAGAGGACGGATGACAAATGACAGAGGACAGAAGGGGTACCTTGTCTCCTTGTATCTATCATTTTGTTTTAAGGATTAATTTTTGGTTGCGTCTCAGGTAGAAGACCATGAATAGTTCCATGGGTAGCCAGATGAGGAGACTTATAATGGAAGCAGTGAACAGCAGTGCCACAAAGGACATGGCGAAAAAATCTATATTAGCTGCCAGGATTGAAAGGATAGGCAGGCAAAAGATAATACCGACAGTGATGAGACCCCAGCCGGAATTGTCGTATCGAATCGCTGCCTTGCAGTGTGGACAGCTGAGCATAGTCGGCCAGAGTGCCTTGATGATAGTCCAGATTCCAATGTCCTGCCCGCATTTCGGGCATAATTTTCCCTGTTCATTCATGGTTTGTCCTCTTTGAGATCAAAGGATATCCTTTGTAAAAAATCTTGTATGGAGTTGTTGGGACTGGTTTTGAGTTGTACCACATTGTTATTGATAGCTGTTTTTAATTTCGTGTCCGGGGACTGATAGATGTATGGTCGGGCGTAATACAGGTTCTTGATAAAGCGAATAGTCGTATCTGGAATGATCGTATCTGAAAGCTGTTGGAGGATTGTCAGTGCTTCGTTGACAAAATGCCAGAAGGATTTTCGATAGACCATCTTCAGATAGCGCAGATTGCTGTGCCGGTTGGTGTTGCAGATTGCATCCTTCATGTCAAGGAGTTCTTCAATGCTCAGGATTCTCGGCAGGTATTGCCGAGCCTGTTGCCGAATTTTTCTATTTTCCGACAACCACGGTTGCGGATCCATGCCCTTGAGCAGGGAGAAATCGATTGTACAGATCGCCTTGACACAGAGGATTTTAATGTCTCTATTACTGGACTGGTAGCCGTTCAGGAAAAAATCCGTATCTTCCTTTCTAGCATAATCGGCAATATAATAACAGGCCGGTTCGGGTTGTTTTTTATAGATCTCACAGGCATCAATGTCGTAATCACGCAAGAGATAGAATGCGGCCAACTGCCGTATCCCCCTGTTCCTGTTTAAACAGTGCGACAACAGGTCTGCCCGGTCGATTGTTTGCATAGCCTCCAGTTGATGAAGGAGAAGGTTTCTGATGACAAAGGAGGATTTATCCGTCTTTAAGAGATTAATTTCCTCCTCGGTCAACTGGTTATAACGAAACTGCTGCAAGAGGATAATCCTGTTCTGTGGATCCGGGTCATGGAGGATTCGTTTCCTGAATAACGGAGTCCGGCAGGAGACCAGCCTGTAAATATATTTGCGCAGGTTAGAGTTGAGCTGGTAAAATTGTTGGTCATCGGCAACAGTGGCCCTGTTTACAAGCCATGCATTGATTGTCAGCAGTGCCTTGCTGCCAGCCAGCCGTTCTTTTCGTGCCAGGTAGAGCAGCAGACGATGCTGTTTATCTATTCGAGTAAGGGATAAATCCTCAAAATGAGCAAGAGTCCATTGCTCGGCAAGCGTAGCGATGGGTGTGACCCAGTCTTCCAGGCGCAGCAGTATCCTGTTCTCGTCTCCGGGCTGAAAATGGTCAATCAGGTATTGGAGACTCTCTTCCCGCTGAAAGCCGGAATAATCAATGGAGCCATGCCAGTGGAGCAAGCGAAGGTTATCAGGCGAGAGAAGTTCTTTGTATTGAGCAAAAGACCAACACCGTTTGCCAAAATTATGCTCCAAATCGGCAAAGTCGGGGACAGAGGGGAGGAGAGTGGAATTGTCCTGTTCCGCAACCGGTGACGGTGATCTGCTTAAAAATCGTCTTATATTGAAGATCATACCCATACCCTAATCCGGTAAAACCTGATAGCTCCCATCGGAAAACAACCCGATAATAGCCCAGGTACCGCCCATTACAAGATCCCCGATAATCATGCCGATGAAAAAAAGACGCAGTTTTTTAAAGAGTACCACTCCCCCGTAGCGCATACAGAGGGCGTTGCACAACCAGCCGACAAAAAAGGAAAACCAGAGGATGCGCATCGCAGAGGAGTAGGCGGTCAGATAGCCGATGGGATGGATCGGCCACCAGTAAAAACGGTGATAGCAGGCCACCAGCACCAGCATGACCATGGCCCCGGCTCCGGAAAATATCTTGACCCAGGAACCGGCCTCTACCCCTGTCTCGTTCAGGCGTATCACGTTCTCATAGACAGTGATCGAGGTGCGGGTGGCCCATTCCAGATCCAGTTCCCGGATTCCGTAGCGGTAGCAGAGCAGGAGCATGGCAATAAAGGAGGTTGTCACCGCTACCAGCAGGGTTGCGCCGATGCCGAACAACAGCAGCCGTCGGTTGCGCATGGTGTGGTGTATCTGACGGGCGTGGAGCAGGGAGGGCATCAGAGATTCCCGTAAATCAACAAACATCACCTTCTGACTGATTGCCGCAATGAGCATTCCGACCTGGCTGAACAGGGCAGGGCCGAACAGCACCAGCAGCCCGTCTATGGGAGCCGCAGTCAGGGTAAAATAGCCGATCCCGCCCTGGCAGATAATACGGGAGGCAACCAGGGTAATCATGAAAAAGCTCAGCACCACCAGCAGGGCAGTCTTGAGCTGCATTCCGAAGAAGACTGCCCACAGGACAATGGCCGCCATCCCGCCCACCGCAATCCAGAAAGAGAGGCGGATGGAGAACCATTCGGTGTTGACCGGTATCGGGCCAGGCCGGAATGCCTGACGCACCACGTCTCGGAGATGGTGCCGGGCAAGCCAGAGCAGAAAGAGAAAAAAGACCCCATAAGCCCCGATCATCTGGGTCTCTTCCGGTCGGGCAAGGGTGGGTCCAAAGGTAACTCCCAGCGAAGCAGCCGGGATGGTATAGCCCATCACGGACAACAGCCCGTAGAGCAGTCCGCCCAGGAGGAAAAAGAGCCAGAACGAGAGTGAAATCTGGCGTGAGGTGAGAAAGGCAAAGCCGATAAAGACCGGAAAGATATAGATTTTCAGCTTGATAAATCCTGACAGGAGTCCATACTTGGGAAAGTAGTGTCCGGCCAGAATCATGGTGGGCATCTCCGGCACGGTGGGGAAGTAATAGTGCAGCCCCCCCAGCAGATGGAGCATTATCGGCAGAAGCATCCCCCAGAGCAGCCAGGGGTTGAGGAGGAACGAGGACAGGGTGTTGTTGTCAAAATGTTCCTCCATGATCTGCGGTACCCGCAGCAGGGGGAAGTTCATCCGTTCGTTATGAACCCACTGTCTGGACAGGAGGTTGATCAGGGCAATCATCACTGTATAGCTGAGGAGGATGAACACCCCCCAGCCGATCAGGGGCCGCAGCCATCCCTGCCAGGGGATACTGGTCAACAGTTCAAACCAGCCCATACCCCTGCCGCCGCTCAGGCCGTTGTACAGCGTTTCAATAACCCCTTCATCTGGGTAGAGCCAGGCGGGCAGTAGAGGATGGAGGAGCTGCTGCCAGTTGTTTTCCTGGGTAGCAAACTGGAAGGGAACCGTCAGATTGATAAAAAAGGTGCGGGTCAGACCGGTATAGGCGATGCCCGAGGCAATAACCATCTGCATCCAGATGACCAGCAGCTCCTGCCCGGTGATCAGACGTGCCTTTGGAAGAATCCGAGCCAGGGTTCCGGCGCAGATAGTGGTCAGCAAGAGGATGTAAAATGGTGCCAGGGGGAAATGACCGCCGCCCAGGGGTGTCCCCTGGTCATAGATATTGTTGATCGGGGTCAGGGCGCAGATAAGTCCGGACAAAATAAGCCCGATGAGAACGGCACGGAGCCGAATGGGGTGTAGTGTCTGCTGTCTGCGTTTATCAGTTTGCATGAAATGATTTTAATGGGTAGAATAAGAAATGTCCATTAAGAAAAATAGTTCTTTCTTGATTGTGGAGAGTGTTTCTCGGTACATCCGATCATTACAGAAGTAAGACCTGTCGATTTGGTCAACTGGTGTGTAATTCCATGAACAGGGCAACTCTAACTACAGTATCGTGAACCAGGATATCAAAATGGGTTACCAACTTAAGGCGGGACAAATCGCAATTTCAATCAGATAACTCATATTGCCCCCTGGTTCCCACGCTCCTGCGTGGTAACTTTGAATGACCGCTCCAGCGGTCGATGCGAGACGCTGGAGCGTCAGTTTCCGTTCCCACGCTGG
>DAOVTM010000269.1 GCA_030633145.1 Desulfobulbaceae bacterium | reverse complement strand
CAATCTACCCATATAATTGATACTCTATTAGCTGAAACCATGACAAAGCAAGCTGTTCAACAGGATAAAACGACTCCTACCCTGGCCGTTGACATCAAGGAAATGCACAAATGGTATGGTGATTTCCATGTTCTCAAGGATATTAATTTACAGGTGAAACGGGGTGAGCGGATCATTATCTGTGGTCCGTCCGGCTGCGGCAAGTCCACCCTGATCCGCTGCCTGAACCGGTTGGAAGAACATCAGCGTGGAGAGATATGGATAGACGGCGTTGAACTCAATGACGATCTTAAACATATTGAGAAAATCCGTAAGGATATCGGCATGGTTTTCCAGCAGTTCAACCTTTTTCCCCACCTGACCGCACTGGAAAACTGCTGCCTGGCTCCGATATGGGTTCAAAAAATGCCGCGCAAGGAAGCCGAAGCCATTGCCATGCGCTACCTGGAGCGGGTAAAGATACCGGAACAGGCGGATAAATACCCCGGACAGCTCTCCGGCGGTCAGCAGCAACGGGTGGCCATTGCCCGTTCCCTGTGCATGGAACCAAACATCATGCTCTTTGACGAACCAACCTCGGCTCTTGATCCGGAAATGATCAAGGAGGTGCTGGATGTTATGGTCGATCTGGCAAACGAGGGTATGACCATGCTTTGCGTTACCCACGAGATGGGTTTTGCCAAGACTGTTGCCGACCGGGTACTCTTTATGGATACCGGGGAAATTATAGAAGAAAACGACCCTGATAATTTCTTTGATAATCCGCAGTCGGATCGGACCAAGTTGTTTTTGAGTCAAATTTTATAGGATCTGGTGATAGCAGAAGCGAGCAGCAATTTTGAAGACAGGTAATGCCCTGTCCTGCAAGTGAAACTCATTCAGCCCAAGAACTTTCCAAAATTCACTCTGCCGCAAGGAATATCCTTGCGGCTTTTTTTATGAGGTCAGTACCATGATTAATGCGTCCAACGTAGCTCTTTCCTATGGGAAAAGGGTTATCTTTAAAGATGTCAATATCAAGTTCACCCCTGGAAACTGCTATGGCCTGATCGGGGCAAACGGTGCCGGCAAATCCACCCTCCTTAAAATCCTGGCAGGTCAGTTTGAACCTGACCAGGGTAAAGTCAGCAAGGGGTCACGGCAACGGCTTGCCATGCTTAATCAGGACCAGTTTGCCTTTGATGAATACACCGTGTTTGATACCGTCGTCATGGGGCATAAGAAACTCTACAAGGTCATGGCCGAACGTAATGCGATCTATGCCAAGGGTGATTTCAGTGAAGAGGACGGGATTCGTTCCGGTGAACTGGAGACCCTGTTCGGAGAAATGGACGGGTATGCAGCAGAGGCGGAGGCAGCCGTCCTGCTGAGCGGTCTCGGTATCCCGGAGGCGATGCGGGAGAAGAAGATGAAGGAGCTTGACGGCAGTGACAAGGTTCGGGTGCTGCTGGCCCAGGCCCTGTTCGGCAACCCGGATATCCTCCTCCTTGATGAGCCTACTAACCAGTTGGATCTGAAGACCATTGACTGGCTGGAACATTTTCTCTCCCGGTTCAAGAACACGGTGATCATCGTCTCCCATGACCGTCATTTTCTCACTCAGGTCTGCACCCATATTGCCGATATTGATTACGGCAGGGTCAAGGCCTATGTGGGCAACTACGACTTCTGGTACCAGGCAAGCAAGCTCCACTTCCGCCAAAAGGAGAGTGAAAGTAAGAAGGCCAAAGCCAAGGCCGAGGAACTCAAGGAGTTCATCCGCCGCTTCAGTTCCAATGCCTCCAAGGCCAAACAGGCAACTTCCCGGAAAAAACTGTTGGAGAATCTCACCCTTGAGGAGATGCCGACATCGTCCCGCAAATATCCCTTTATCAGCTTTAAGCCTGAGAGGCCCTGCGGCAATATCATCCTGGAGATCGACGGTCTCAGCAAGGAGGTGGGTGGGGCATCCATGCTCAAGGATTTTAATCTCACGGTGAGCAAAGGGGATAAAATCGCCTTTGTCGGAACCAACAGCCTGGCCAAGACAACCCTCTTCCAGATCCTGGCTGGAGAACTGGAACCGGACTCCGGCTCATTCCGCTGGGGGGTGACCATCAGCAGCAGTTATTTTCCCAAAGAGAACAACAGCTACTTTGACAACGATGATCTTGACCTTGTCGGCTGGCTCCGTCAGTTTGGCTCGGTCAAGGAGCATGAGAGCTTTTTCCGTGGTTTCCTCGGCAAGATGCTCTTCTCCGGTGAGGAGGCGATGAAGAAGACATCTGTCCTCTCCGGGGGAGAGCGGGTTCGTTGCATGCTCTCACGGATGATGCTCACCGCCGCCAATGTCCTTGTTCTGGACGAACCGACCAACCATCTTGATCTTGAATCAATCACGGCCTTAAACGATGCCCTGATTGCCTTTCCCGAGGTACTGCTCTTCGCCTCCCATGATCATCAGTTTGTCTCCACTGTGGCCAACAGGATTGTTGAAATCACCGATGATGGGTGCATTGATGTGATGACGGACTTTGACAGTTACCTGGAGATGAAGGAGGAGGGTAGGTATGCTTTTCCTGTGCGGAAGGCTGCATGAGCAGGTTTGCCCTGATCCCGGCTGGGCGGCGGTGTACTTCCATGTATTATCATCCAATTTTTACTGGATAAATTACCTCTACGACACCCGGGCCGTCGCCAATGGGACCAGTGCCTGGCTTGAAAATACCATCACCGATTCTCAGCCCTTGAGATATATTCCCTGTGGGTTATATCGTATTTATGCAATGGGATGTTGAATACACGGATACTTTCGGTCTCTGGTGGGATGAACTCACCGAAGCGGAACAGGAAGATATTGCGGTAGTAGTCGAACTGCTGGAGATCAGAGGGCCTCAGCTACCGTTTCCGCATAGTACTGGAGAAGAACCATGGCTAAAAAATTCCGTGATCTCAGAAAAAAGATGAGTGCCGAAGCACAGACCCGTGTCCACGAAAAGGCCAAAGCCATGATGGCTGAACTTCCCCTGGCTGAATTGCGTCAAGCCCACCAGCTTTCCCAGCAGGAATTGGCCGCTGTCCTTCAGGTTAAACAACCCGCTGTGGCAAAACTGGAAAAAAAGACCGACATGTATATTTCAACCCTTCGCTGTTTTATTGAGGCCATGGGGGGGGAGTTGGAAATCAAGGCGCATTTTCCGGATGGGGATGTGACTATTAATCAGTTTGAGGAGTTAAAGCTGGAGGTGCGGGGTTGCGGATAGGATTCAAACTTCAATGTTGATGAATATTGAATGAAAATCAAGGTGGTTACATATCCTGTCTCCCCGAACTCAGCACAACGTCTGCGGAAATATTTTCTGACAACAATGAATAAAGGTATCCTTGTTAAATTTGGCATCCTTCATTTGCCAGTTGACACTTTTCGCACAATCTGGTTCCCAAGCTCCAGCTTGGGAACCAGGAAACAACGGGGTGGAGAGCCAAAGGGCGAACCATTACCTCCCTGGATGGAACCACTAGCCTGCAAGAACCTCAAGAGTCTTACCGAGGGCAAAAGGGTAGTCTAAGGGGTAATAAAACGTATTTTTTTAATGATAACCTCAGCGAATTGGCGTGTTAGCGTGGTACGACCCCAGATGCGACCCTCAAGCGAAAAACACCCTTTTATTTAAGCCAATCAACATGCCAAGAGTACACAGGCACTATATACCAGGCTGCATATGGCATATTACCCACCGCTGCCATAAGCAGGAGTTTCTACTTAAGTTTAAAAAAGACCGAATGCGGTGGGGCTACTGGTTGTTTGAGGCCAAAAAATGCTACGGCCTTTGCGTACTCAACTACATTGCAACCTCCAACCATATCCATCTGCTCGTGGTTGATACCGGTTCCGATGTCATACCCCGAAGCCTTCAATTTATTGCGGGCAGGGTTGCACAAGAGTACAATCAACGAAAACAGAGGAAAGGAGCGTTTTGGGAAGACCGCTGCCATGCCACCGCAGTTGAGTCGGGTGAACGTCTGGCAAAATGCCTCGTTTACATCGACCTGAACATGGTCAGAGCCGGAGTCGTTCACCATCCATCCGACTACAGTGTTGCAGGATACAATGAAATCCAAGACTCACCCAAGCGGTACCGGATTATTGATATACCGAAACTCCAGGCTCTCTTTGCTTTGGCCGACAAAGCGTTTTTCAGAGAGGAGTATAGAAACGAAAAGCACTCTGGAGCGAATCAGTTGCCATCGGCAGTGATTCCTTTGTTCACAACACATCCAACACCAATTGGGCTATAGAGCAAAAGGACGAACTCTTACCAGCAAAGATGAAGCAACGCTCCTCCTGCAGGAGCCGTATATGGCTTACAATGCCCATTTCGCTGGCAAAAAGGGTGGTTTAAGGTTAAATAATACATACTTTTGGCACGATAATAACAGAAAAACATAATGTTATCGTGGTTCGACCCGGTGTTTTGTAGTGTTTTGTAGTTTTCAATACTCTTGTATTGCTTTTTTTCTCATAGTTTATATAATCTTTGTAGTGGCATTGTCGTTACATTTGTATTCTTGGCCGGAGGCACCAATGAGTAAAACAGCAACGATTCAAACTCGTATAGACCCTGTTGTAAAAAAGAACGCCCAGAAGATACTGAATAAACTCAATATAACCATGTCTGAGGCGATTTCCATGTATCTTTCTCAAATCACCTTGCAGCGGGGTATTCCATTTGAGTTGAAAATCCCCAACGCATTGACCGAGAAAACGCTGGAGGATTCCGAGAAGGGAAAAAATCTGCATTCTGTTGACTCTCTTGACCAGTTGTTTGAGGAGTTGGAGCGTTGAATATCCATTACACCACCCGCTTCAAAAAAGATTTCAAACGGATTACCCGCCAACATAAAGAGACGCAAAAACTAAGAGATGTCATTCAAGATCTACTCTCCGGCAAGAGCCTTGATCCAAAATACAGGGATCACTCCCTGACCGGAAACTGGAAAGGACACAGAGACTGCCATCTTGAACCGGATTGGATATTGATCTATCGAATCAGCGATGACAACCTTTTCCTTGAGCGGACTGGTTCCCATGCCGAGCTGTTTAGAAAATAATTCATTTGCTGTAGAGGGAAGCGGGATCCAAGGCTGCCAATTTAAGGCGGGACCATAGAACTTCAAGGAGATGACTGGTTTGCCGCAGGGTGGGCTATGCCCACCACTACTGCAGCAGATACAACCAGCCTGCATTATGCTATTTGAGTTCAGAACGAAGAATATTGTCACGGCTTAAGTTGGCAGCCGATTTTTCAATTTTATTTTAGGCTGAAATTATTTATGACTTGACAGTGGCCTCTCAATAGGTGTAATAATTATTTTTATAATGATGTCAATATCATCAATGTAGTATGGATGTTGTGTCGGATCACGGCAAGAGGCTGATGTTGTGATAAAACAGCATGAAAAACAGGCAGAAATGAACCTTAGAAACATCTTTTTCAAGCGAAAAACACCCTTTTAAGCCAATCAACATGCCAAGAGCACACAGGCACTATAGCTCGTCGCAAGTGAATTGATACCGACTTAAAGCTCTATCTTGCCATAATTACAAGTATAATGGCATAATTTCAGTATCAATTCATTTGCGACGGACTATAATACTCAGGTTTTCGAAAAATAGAACTTGACTTTGTTTTATCGTGAAATCAATGAGATGGCAGAGTGTATCTTTTTTTGAAATTCTAATAAGTAGCAGTCTTGATCGTCTCCACTATATTCACTCGCAAGGCAAGTCATCAAAACAAAATT
>DAOVTM010000332.1 GCA_030633145.1 Desulfobulbaceae bacterium | reverse complement strand
TTCCCACTGGTTCCTACGCTCCAGCGTAGGAACCGTGATATACCGCTCCAGCGGTTGCAACAGGACGCAGGAGCGTCCAAAATCCGTTCCCACAGACGGAGTCTCGCAGGCTCGCTTACCTGGAGCATGGGAACGAGGAAATATTGGAACTCAAAGCAGTTGATGAAATCAAAGGCATTCATAAAGCCCAATTACTTACTTATATGAGACTTGCACAGATAACAACGGGACTGCTGATTAACTTTAATGTTAGAAGACTCGCTGATGGAATCAAGCGTTTTAAACTATAGTTTCTCTGTGTACTCTGTGTTCTCTGTGGTGAAAAAGGAGGAAGCACCATCGCAATAGTTGGTAACAAATCCGGCTTAAAAACCAAACAGCTCCGCAGGATCGAACGGCTGACTCAGAAAAAGGTCAATCCTGATGAGGTCATTAGCCGCGATCTCGCCCGCAGTGTTGCTTCCCTGTCCACAGAACTCAACCGTCAGATAGGACTCCTCATCCATCGTTCCGGCAAGGTTGAAACCGTTATCATCGGTGATCATGACCGGATTGTCATCCCCTCACTCAGTCATGTCCGAACCGGGGGAGGGCGCTTGCGCGGTCTGCGCTGTATCCACACCGTGTTTTCCAAAAACGGTCCCAATGAAGAGGATATCATGGATATGGCCTGTTTACGGCTGGACATGATGTCGGTTCTCACTCTACAGGACGGTTTTCCTGATCTGCTCCATACCGTCCATCTTATGCCCGGACGAGTAGATGACCGTGACTGGCAGGTACTGAATCCGGTTCACCCGGCTGCGCAAGAGCAGTCCTGCATAGAGTTGATTGAGACCCTTGAGGATGAGTTTTCCCGTGTTCAGCATGTAAGAGAGGTGGACAGGGGTAAGGATCGAGCAATCCTCATTTCAGTCACTACCCGCTCCAGAGCTGCGGCAGAGGATTCCATGCTGGAACTGGCAGAGCTTGCCCGTGCCGCTGATGTGCAGGTGGTTGACCAGGTAACCCAACGCCGCCGCAAGATTCATCCCCGTTTTATTCTGGGCAGGGGCAAGCTGATGGAGATTGTCCTGATGAGTCTGCGCAACGGAGCCAATCTGCTCCTCTTTGACCAGGAACTGACCCCCTCTCAGATCCATTCCGTGACCAATAACACCGACCTGCGGGTTATTGACCGTACTCAGTTGATCTTGGATATATTTGCCTCCCGAGCCTTGTCCAGGGAAGGTAAACTGCAGATTGAGATGGCCCAGTTAAAATATCTCCTGCCCATGCTTTCCACAAGAGATGATGCACTGTCCAGGCTCACCGGCGGCATCGGGGCGCGCGGACCAGGTGAAACCAAACTGGAGATTGACCGCCGCCGCATCAACGACCGCATTGCCCGTCTGGCAAAGGAACTCAAGGCAGTGGGCAGACAACGGTATCACCGCCGCAGCCGTCGCCGCAAACATGATGTGCCGGTGGTCTCCCTGGTGGGTTATACCAATGCGGGTAAATCCACCCTGCTTAATACCCTGACCAATTCGGATATTCATGCTGAGGACATGCTCTTTGCCACCCTGGATCCCACTTCACGCCGTCTCCGATTCCCCAGGGATATGGAGATCATTATTACCGATACTGTGGGCTTTATCCGTAACCTGCCTGCCGATCTGTTAAAGGCATTTGAATCCACCCTGGAGGAGTTGTTTGAGGCGGATCTCCTCATCCATGTCATTGACATCTCCAACCCTGCCTGGAAAGAACAGACAGCAGTGGTTGAGGAATTACTGACAGAACTCCAGTTGGATCGGATTCCCTGTCTGCAGGTCTATAATAAGGTGGATAGGGTGGATAAGTTGGCTGGGGATTCAGGGCTGCTGACGAAACTGGAATGTTCCGGCGAAATTTGTATCAGTGCGGTGAACCGGTCAACGGTCAGGGGGCTGCTTGAAATAATGGAGGGTAAGCTGTTTGGGTAAATTCCATAATGTTTATTATTCCATACATTTGTTGTGTTATTGTGAGGAATGTATATAATTACAAACATGGAAATGGTAAATAACATGGAAGCATTGGGCCTCCAGATTCGAAAAGCACGCAAACAGCGCGGCTTGTTGCAGTCAGATGTCGCAGAACTTGCCTCAGTTCGGCGACAGGTGATAGGGGAGCTGGAACGTGGCACCTATAAGGGGGCAATGTGGCGTGTCGTGGATGTCTTAAAGGCAATGGGATTACGTCTCTCCATTGAACCTGTGCGCTTTCCCACCCTGGAAGAATTATCCAATGAGTGAGCGGATAGAAAGGTTGCAGGTTAGGGTACCTCAAGGAGAGAGCGGAACCCTTGAAAAGAGCCACCGGTTTTCCTTTGCCTATCACCATTCTGCCCAGCCTGATTGTCAACTGTCCCTGACCATGCCGGTACGGTTGCCGAGTTACAGCCGTGGTGCAATACATCCAATATTTGAACAAAACCTGCCAGAAGGCTATGTCCGTGAACGTATCACCGAACGATTACGGAAACATATCCGGGTTGATGCTATGTTGTTTCTTGCTCTCCAGCGAGATTTTGGGATAGGGAGACTCCAGTATCGTTCCAGTCGCTTTCCTGATCAAGCTGCGGGAAAAGAAAACCTTGAGGAAATTTTGCATTGGCAGGGCAAGCAGTCCCTGTTTGACGAGCTGGTTAATAAATATTTACTGCAAACCTCAATCAGCGGAGTACAGCCAAAGGTACTGGTCGGTGACAGTCGCGCAACATTCCATGCTCCTGGTTTGATAATCAAAAGTGGTCTCAAAGAGTATCCCGGATTGGCGGTGAATGAGTTTTTCTGCATGACTGCGGTAAGAAACTGTAATATAGAGGTGCCTGAGTTTTACCTTTCCGATGATCAATCACTCTTTGTCATGCACCGATTCGACCTTCGCAGCGACGGAACACGGCTCGGTATGGAGGACTTTTCTGTGCTTCTGGGGGAGCAGACAGAGGATAAATACAGAGGTTCTTATGAAACACTTGCCAAGGTTGTCAAAATGTATTCTGCCTCCCCGAGCAAAGATCTGGAGATATTTTTTCGTTTACTTGTTCTCTCCTCAGCCTTGGGTAATGGTGATGCCCATAAGAAAAATTTTTCTTTCCTGTATGAAGATATATCACAGCCCGAGACTATTCGATTGGCTCCAGCCTATGATATTGTTTCAACCCTGCCATATCTGGAAAATGATACTCCGGCACTGAAAATGAACGGGCATAAGAAAAAATTTCCAAGTCAAAAGGAGCTGAGCCGTTTTGGCAAAAAAATCGGCATTAAAAAGCATGGGGAAATTATAGAAGAGATCCTTGACACTGTTCATGATACTATCATCGAATATCATGATTTACTGGAGAAATACCCATTCCTTCAAAACGCAATAAAACGGGCGCATGCTCAATGTGCGGCGTGTTCTATACTGTAGGGATTTGGAGAAATACCTGCTGCACAGGCAGCAGACACAACAATCTATGAAGGCCATTGACAATTACCGTTGAGAACACGTAAAAAAATTAACAGGTTAATCATGCAAAAGCTCCCCATCGGCATTCAAACATTCAGTGATATCAGGGAAGATAAATATCTCTATGTGGACAAAACCGATCATGCACTTGACCTGATTGAATCAGGCAGATACTATTTTCTTTCCCGGCCTCGTCGATTCGGTAAAAGTTTGTTTATCTCAACCTTGCAGGCTATTTTTGAAGGGCGGAAAGAACTGTTCCAGGGGTTGTACATTGAGGATAGATGGGACTGGAGTCTTAAATATCCGGTAATCAAGATAAGTTTTGCAGGAGTGGCGAGAACTGTCCCTGATATGAAGCAGGATGTTCACAATATCTTGCGTGCTAACCAGAATCGACTTGGAATTGCATGTCCGCAAACTGAAGATATTGGCGGCTGTTTTCAAGAGTTAATTAAAAAGTCTTTTGAAAAATATGAACAAAAAGTAGTCATCCTGGTGGACGAATATGATAAACTCATTCTCGATAATCTTGATCAGATTGAAATGGCTCAGGAGGCCAGAGAAATTCTCAAGGATCTTTATACAACCATAAAAGACAGTGACGAGTATATCAAGTTTGCCTTTCTTACCGGGGTCAGTAAGTTTGCCAAGGTCTCCATATTTAGTGGACTCAACAACTTAAAGGATATCACCCTTGACAGTCGATACGGTACAATCTGTGGATATACCCAAAATGATCTGGAATCTATCTTGGGAAAGCATCTGTACAATGCAGATATGGAAAAAGTAAAAGAATGGTACAATGGCTATAATTTTAATGGTGAACCGGTCTATAATCCCTTTGATGTCCTCCTCTTTATTGACAGTGGTTTTATTTTCAATAACTACTGGTTTGCTACCGGCACCCCAACCTTTCTGATAAAATTAATCAAAGAACAAAATTCCTTTATCCCGGAGTTGGAAAATTTGCGGGTTCCAGCTACTTTGCTTGACAGCTTTGATATTGAAAACATACGAATAGAACCAATACTCTTTCAGGCAGGATACCTGACTATTGATAAAATAATTGAGCTTGAATTTGGAGGATTTGAATACCATCTTCGTCTTCCCAATAAAGAAGTTGCTCTGTCTTTTAACGACATCCTCATTCAATACCTGACCAATGCCACCCAATATACTGTTACCAAGAGTGCGTTATATACTGCTCTTAAAAACGGCCAAATGGAGGAGCTGAAAGAAATTTTAATATCCCTCTTTGCCTCTATACCCTATAATAATTATGTCAATAATACAATCAGCAGCTATGAGGGGTATTTTGCCAGTGTCAT
>DAOVTM010000208.1 GCA_030633145.1 Desulfobulbaceae bacterium | reverse complement strand
TGAGGAGGAGCATCTTTTGTATGCAGGAGGATGTCGCCTGACTGGCCGCCATCAAGATGGACAATAGAGTACTGTATGCTTTTGACGGTAAGTGTGTTGATCTTGCCGATTTGTATCATTTGTTTCCTTTTGAAAATTGTAAATGTATAGTTTGAAAAGGGGACAGATTTTTTTTGCCAAGAGGGGTCGCTTGACAAATAAGTGTTTGAAGTTTGTACAATCGTACAGGCACCCAATAGTCAAGCCCGATTCTTGGATAATTATAATGGTGTTTGCGATGATAATAGCAAATGCCTCTTCACGCAAGAAATTTACTTGCGTAAAAAGAAATGTACTTTCAGTGCCATACAAGAGTCGCTTGGTTTAGTCAAAAAAAATAATCAGAAAACTTCAGATATTTATTACATAGCATTTTTACACATTATAAAGTAAATTAACAGCAAAAGCAGATAAGATATTATCTTATTACATTAAGCAATTGTTCAGTTTATTTTTTACTTGGATCCTTGTCACATCTCTCTTGATATCACAAATAAAATTATGAAAAAGATTGTCATTAGCTGCTGTTTGGCTCTTGCATTTGTAAGTACGATTGTTGAAGCACGCCCAATTAGTGAGGAAACAGCAAAACAGATTGCTCAGAATTGGATGCATGAGAAAACAGGTCGGCAACTTATGGCGGATGAGCTGACCACTGCTTTTATTAAAAAGGTACACTCCAATACCGTGTATTATATTGTTAATTTTTCACAAGGAGGATGGGCGATTATTTCAGGTGATGATGTCGCCTACCCTGTTGTCGCCTTTTCGTACCAGGGAGCCTATTCAACAGAGGAGCACCCAGTTCAGTTTGACCAGTGGATGGAGAATGTAACCAGTGAAATACATAATGGTATTATTGAAAAAACTGCTCCCTTGCCGACAACTGAATCAGCCTGGGGCAGGTTGAATATCAGCCCGGAACATTTTGCAGCTAATCTGTTGTCGGAGCCGGCTACACCATTGCAGGTATCGACAACCTCGGCTGGACCATTATTGACAACTTTCTGGAGTCAGGGAACATACTATAATGCCTCTTGCCCTGATAACGACGATGGCTACGATGATCATGTCCTGACCGGGTGCGTGGCAACTGCCATGAGTCAGGTAATGAAATATCATAACTATCCTGCAACAGGTTCTGGATCACATACATATACTCATGATATTTATGGGAATCAAACAGCAAATTTTAGTGAAACTACTTATAACTGGGCCTCTATGCCTAATGAATTATTCGATTATAATTCAAATATGGCAGCGTTACTTTTTCACGCAGGTGTATCGGTTGAAATGAACTATGGACCAGACAGTTCTAGTGCCAGCTCCAAGGATGTTCCCAATGCCCTGATAACATATTTTAAGTACAGTGATAAACTCTACTACGCCACCAAAGCAGACTACACGGAGAGTGAGTGGCAGGCTCTGTTGCATACGGAACTGAATAATAACCGTCCAATTTATTACCGGGGAACCGGGAGCGGTGGTCATGCTTTTGTTTGTGATGGCTTTGATGCCGATGATCATTTTCATTTCAACTGGGGTTGGAGTGATTCCTCCTATGATGGATATTATTATTTGAATGATTTAACACCGGCAAGTCGTAACTACACGCTTGAGCAAGGGGCGGTGATAGGTATTGCTCCGCCAGAAGCTGTCAATTTAAGCTATCCGTATTATGAGAGTTTTGAGAATGGAATACCCTCCGAATATGCTGTAAACAGCCTCCACGCAGAAGTCGTGGACGATGACTTTCATCCTCATTACCATTTTGAATCAAAAAGCCTTAGATTGAGTACTCCGAATGAAACTGATTTTAACGAAGATATAAAAGCAGTGTTGAATATCAATGTTCCTGCTGGGGGAGGAGAGTTGTCTTTTTGGGTAAAACGGGGATATAACTCTTATGCTTCTGCCTGGAATCAGCAATCAGCCAGATTGGAAACCCAGTTTGGTGGCAACCTGTTACATACTTTTTATGATGGCGATTATATTGACAGTGAGTGGGTACAATTTATTCAAGACCTTACTCCCTGGGCTGGAAGCAACATCAAGCTGATTGTACAACAAACTGTATATTCCAGTACTCATTACGAATGGACTTATCTTGATGATATAGAAATAACCGTGTCAAGCGGTAACAATACTCCCTTACCTTTGTCGGTAATCAATCTATTGTTGCTTAATAAGCAGTAGGCGTAAAAAATCCGAAAAGCCTGTACGTCTTTCAGCATATAAACAATTCTGGCACCAATAGGCGATCTGCGCCCTCTTTGGCAACTCACCTTAACAGTGTTGCCTCGAGATCCTCCAAAAAATCCTCCACCCACTGATACCGTTTTTGGGCTTCATGGGTCATGGCTCGGTGTATGACCAGTTCCAGGGGTGAAGCCCCCTGCTCGTCCCATCCAGAGGTCATCCGTTCTTTATGGTCTATCCAGCCCTGCATGGTGCGTCGTTTATCCGTAAAGGGCAGGGTGCCGGTGCTGGCAAAATAGAGCAGCACCCTAGGGTGTAAATATCGGAACGGGGATCGCCCCGTTTTCCCCGCAGCTATTCCGGAGCCATGTAGAGCGGGTCTCCCTGGGGGGTGAGACCTGCGGCAACAATGGGATCAGCTCTTGTTTCAGGGAGGCTTTTTTTAAGATTCGTACCAGGCTCCTGCCCCGGATCTCCTCCAGCACCAGCACGTCATCCAGCCGTTCTATCACTTGGGCAGGGAGGAATGGTGCAGGGCCTCAAAGAGGTGTAGTTCCATCTCGTAACATCCTCGGTACAGGGGGTTACGCATGGCCTCTTCAAAACCGATCTTGAGTCCGACCATGGTCTTGTCCTTTGTGTGTCTGCCGCTGTAAAGCCAGGACATGGCACCGGCGGCCAGGGGACTGGTTACGGTGTAATCATTTATAAAATTGGGTTCCAGTTTTGCCCCCTGCCGGGCGGATCTGACATAGCAACGCAGGGAACCAAGGGATGCCTGGAGGGCATCAAGCTCATCCCCGGAATCCGAGTTCATCTGTTTCCTGCCGATCTGAGAGAGCATCGTTGCCAGCCGTTCAACCACCAGCCGTTGAAAGATAAAATTGAGCAACCAGACCCAGACTAGGGGGGCATCCTCCACCCTGCCGTGGCAGCGGATACATGCTTGGTTGAATGTATCTGGAATCATGGAGATAAAAATAATTCACCGTTCCGGCGTACTGTTCCCTGCCAGAAGGTGCGGCTGCTATCCTCTGCAAACCAGTCAATCATCTCTTCCTCAAACGGGTCAGCAAGGTGTTGGGGATTGTGCGGGTTCAAGGAAACCCGTCGATAGACGTAATCGGGCATGGCCTCGGCCATGAGCAGGTGGCGGGTATTCCAGTAGGAGAGTCCTGACAGCAGCAGGCCGCCGCTGAGCAGGATCAGAGCCGACCAGAGGAAAAATCGTCTTTTGAGGTTGGTAGTTGTTTCCTGTCGGATATCAGGTCTCATCTTGTCTATGTGCTGTCTTGATCCAGACGTGTATGCCAGGGGAGTTAGGCATCCGTATCGCCAGTATCAGAGGGCTGCTCTGTACCGCAGGATGGACAGATTTTCTTTTTTTTCGGCAGCTTTTTTCTGCAGGAAATGCACCGTTTGAGCTTTGGTATGAGGTTAAACATCCCAATCAGCATCACCAGACCTCCGCTGATTATGGGTATAGGTGATGATGCCACGTCGCTGTCGTAATTCCACAGTCCCGCAATAACGGCTATCAGCCCTACTAAAAAAGCAATGGCTCTGAAAAACATGGTTACTCCTGTATCTTGATGGTTGTTTTTATTTATGCTGGAGGTAACCCAGAGGCTGTTTCAGCCAGCATCTTCCGTATTTTCTCAATACATTTCCAGTCCGGCTGTCCGTTCCAGGCATCATCCAGATGTATATAGACCGCACTTTCCCGTGGCCGGTTGAGATTAACTTCAAATATTGCAAGAGGCTTATTCTATTCTGTTCTCTTCGACAAGGTTTTTCTGCCTGGTTCCGTTCCTGGAGTTGTAAAAAATTTTATTAAAGATAAATTAATGAAAAATTGGTATGATAATAATTGCCATGAAATTACCTTTTCTTATCATTCTGATGTTCCTGTCCTTCAGCGCAACCGCTCTCCATAGTCACGAGATTCATCTCAGTAATGGACGAGTCATTACAACCGTAAATGTCTGGAAGGAAGGAGAAATCCTGAAATACGAACAGTATGGCGGGTTTATTTCCGTCCCCCTCAGTGAGGTGGAAAAAATCGTCTATAGTAACTCGCCGCCCAGGAAGTCGGCAACGCCTGAGCAGGGGGTATCTTCTGCCCAGAACACGCCGAAATCTGCTGGTAGGAAAAACCTTGCTGCTCTTCTTAAAGGAAAACTCCGTCCAGGAAACCCGGTGGAAGAGGCCTCTGTAAGTACGCTTTCAGTAAAAACAGCAGTCGGTTTCGGCTCTGGTTTTTTCATCAGTAATGATGGTTTCATTATCACCAACAGGCATGTGGTCAGGGGAGATGAAAAGAAGAATGATGAGCTTGACGAGGAGATCGCCCAGAGTCGAAAAAAGCTGCGTGAGTATGAAGAGGATCTGAACAGTGGTCATCAGGCGATCCGCAAGTATCGGGCCAACCTTAAAGAGGATTGGGTCATGCTGCGGGATGTTGAGTCCAAGGCTTATAGTGCTGGTGATAAACGATATGTGGCCTCAAAGCGAAGAGAGTTGAACAATCTTGAAGCCTATATCCGTAAAGATGAAAAACGGTATAAAAAAGCCAAAAAGGAGTATGACAGAGAAAAACGGAAATTCGACAAAAAACTGCGCCAGTTAAAGGGTGGTCGGAAGAAGCTGGCAAACCAGAATTCCTTTGAGGTTATACTTGCCGATGATAGCAGGCACTACGCCAGCCTGATGCGGGTGTCCAGTCAGCATGACCTGGCGTTGCTGAAAATATCCGGATTTCAGACCCCCTTTCTCATCCCGGCACCAAGGGGACAGTTGAAACAGGGAGAGAATGTTTTCGCAGTGGGCAGTCCCATCCATCTCGATCTGAAAAACACCGTGACCTCGGGGGTGGTGTCCGGCTTACGGGGCAATTACATTCAGACTAATGCCCAGATTTATCCCGGCAACAGCGGCGGCCCTCTGATTAACGAAAAGGGCGAGGTGATCGGCATCAACACCATGAAAATGGTCACCCATAAGTTTGAAGGACTGGGTTTTGCCATTCCCATTGAGGTGGCCTTGTCTGAGTTTAAAGATTATCTGTAGCAGTCAAAAAAAGGAACGTAATGACAACACGATTAACAATCCTCTGTGAAAACTCAGTGGGCCTTCCCTTTGATGTTATCGGGGAACACGGTTTTGCCTGTTTTGTGGAAACAGAGCAGGGAAATTATCTCTTTGATACCGGGCAGGGGTTCGGTATTATCCAAAACTCCCTGGCCTTGAAAAAAGATCTGCGAACCATTGAGGCAATCATGATCAGTCATGGTCATTATGACCATACTGGCGGGCTGCCTGGGGTACTTAAACAGCGGGGCAGGGTAGATGTCCATGGACACAGGGACATGTTCGCCCACCGGATCTGGTCAAAGGGCGAGGTGACCCGTGATATCGGTATTCCCTTCCGCCGGAGCTATCTGGAATCGCTGGGAGCAGAGTTCAGGTTGGCTACTGGACTGGTCAAGGTCGGGCCGGGCGTATATCTGAGCGGTGAAATTCCCAGGGAGAACACTTTTGAAAAAGGCGATGTCAATATGACCCTCATCACTGACAGCGGGCAGCAATTGCACCCTGATCCCCTGCTGGATGATTTGTCCATGCTGGTGGAGACGGATAAGGGATTGATTATTGTCCTTGGCTGTGCCCATGCCGGGATGATCAATATCATCAACTACGCCATCAAAGAGCTGAATCAGGAACGGATTTATGCGGTCATCGGCGGCACCCATCTGGGATTTTCTTCTGACGAGCAGTTTGAGGAAACCCTCAAGGTTATTGAACAGTACAGTATTGAACGGATAGGAGTCTCCCATTGCACGGGCCTGGAAAAGGCTTCCATGCTCCATGCTCGATTAGGGAAGCGGTTTTTCTTTGGCACGGTGGGGGCTGTGCTGGAGGGGTAAAAGATATATTGCTAAGAACTATACAGGGACGCGTTTTTTTGATTTCCGACCCCTGGGTAGGAGCCAGGGATATCCACCATATTTCGCCGCGCTTTATTGTTCGCTCTGTCATTTTGATATATCTTCATCGAATGATTGCCATTCGTCGATATCATTTACCAGAGCCTGGTCATTATTCGCAGCATGACATGCAGCTTCAAGGGTATCCTCTCGCTCTTTTAGTTCTTTTTTTAGCAGCTTTGTAACGAGCGGTGACCTTTCCCGAGCTGGGACTCTTGTTTGAAACCGATGTGCTAACGCATCGGGCAAAGATATTGTCAGTTCCATGTTTTCACCTCACCCTATGACTGATGGCTGTTAATTATTCAAGCTTCCTTGAAAGAGTGCGGAATGTCCGATGAATTAGAGAGTTTATACGGTTACACCAACTGTGATACCGGTGTGATACCATAAAAACAGGGTGAATCAGCTTAATAGGTTGGTTTTATTGTAAATAAATGGTCGGGGCGGTAGGATTCGAACCTACGACCTCCTGCTCCCAAGGCAGGCGCGCTAACCAGGCTGCGCTACGCCCCGACTAAAAGGCTGGGAAAATGAACAGAAGGTTGAATTCATGCTTTGATACTGAGTTTTTCAGATAAATGCAACTATTTTCGTAACCCTTTTTACAAGTTTTACTTGACGATCGAATTTCACTGTGCTAATAAACATCTTCAAATTGCGACCACGCAGACAATTACAGGTGCAGACACTGGCCTGATGAGATAAAAAAGACTTTGAGTTATGTTCCTCGGTAGCTCAGCTGGTAGAGCGGGTGGCTGTTAACCACCTTGTCGGCGGTTCGAGTCCGTCCCGAGGAGCCAGTATCACAGAGAACCCGACCT
>DAOVTM010000130.1 GCA_030633145.1 Desulfobulbaceae bacterium | reverse complement strand
TATGATAATGCGGGCAGCCTGACCAGCGCCGACACTGACAACACGATATTTACCTGGACAGATGATCAGCGGCTCAGGTCTGTATCCAAAAACAACAGCCAGATAGCATCCTATCAGTATGACGGCTGGGGACAGCGTACTGTTAAAACCGTCAACAGCAGCCAGACCACCGTTTTTGTCTATGATCAGTACGGCAACCTCCTGGCCGAGGCTGATGAGCAGGGCAGTATTACCAAGGAGTATGTGTATCTTGAGGGAAAAATCTTTGCTCATTTTCAGTATGATCCTGCTGTTCAGGCCATGGCCTTGCTGTCTGCTGAAGAGGGTGACACCGCGATCCAGGTAACGCAAATAGTTGAGACTGGCACTGTTAAAGCAAACTCCGAACCACAGAAAACAATCCCGGTAACCAATACCATTCAAGCCACTTCCTCTACCACTGCCGTATCTCTTGTTCCGATCTATCAGCTTCTCCTGTTCAATAAGAAGAAACCGGCAGAGGGAGCCTATTATTACATCACCGATCATCTGGGTACCCCGCAAATTATTACCGATGATGCTGGCAGTGTTGTCTGGCAGGCTGAGTATCTTCCATTTGGCGCAGTTGTTATTAGTGTTGAACTGATTGAGAATAATCTGCGGTTTCCGGGCCAGTATTTTGATGCTGAGACTGGGCTTCATTACAATGGACATCGTTATTACAGCTTTGATAATGGTGGGCGGTATATCTCTGCTGATCCTATTGGTCTAAATGGGGGAATTAATCTGTATGCGTATGTGGGTGGGAATCCGATTAATGCGGTCGATTCGATGGGGTTAAGAGGTTCATGGGTCAATCCGGTTTGTCATAGTTATACTGGAAGCACTGGATATGATGGCACACCTCACTGCTGGGGGTGCAAATACAAAGCTACAGTTTCTGGTAAAAATGGTGCAAACCACACAAATTGGTTCCAAAATGGCAATTGTAGTAAAGATGATCCAACACTTACGGCGACAGGGGCTTATTGTAAATGTGTTGCAAAATGTTGGACTTCTGTAGCCAAAAGTGAAACAGCAACTACTACACTGATTTTTTTTAATCGTTGTGGTTCTTTACTGTCAATTTAGGTCACGGGCAATTAGCCCGAATTGAAATGAAATATTATTAATATAATTGAGAGATTGAAAAGTCAAACGTCCAATTTTGGTAGATCATACCCTATTACTGGCCGTTTGAACGGCATATGGACTTTGAACTTTACGAGGTCTGCCATTCCCATCCCGATTATAATTAATCACCCTTGACACGCCTGCACCAATTACATACATTGAAGGCATGAAAACAATGCAATACACAATTCGGCAGGTTCCGCCACAAATTGACAGACTCATCCGGCAACAGGTAAAAAAAAGCCACACAAGCCTCAACGGTGTTCTTCTGTCTATACTCGAACGGGGAGTGGGTGCGGCCAATGAGCCAATAGAATACCATGATCTTGACGAACTTGCAGGAACCTGGGTCGCAGACCCTGAGTTCGACGCTGCCATGGAGGCATTTGAATCAATTGACGGGGAACTCTGGAAATGAGAATCCTGGTTGACTCCAACCGGTACCAGGACTTCTGTGAAGGAGTACCAGAAGCGATACAGGTAATCAGGCAGGCATTGAAAATCATGATTCCCTTTATCGTTCTTGGTGAACTCAGGGCGGGTTTTGCCTGTGGCACCCGAAGCATTAAAAACGAAAAGACACTCACCCGATTTCTCAACAGTCCGAGAGTAACAATACTCTGCGCTGATGAAGATACCACTCATCAGTATGCTCGACTCTTCAGACAACTCAGAAAACAGGGAACCCCCATACCTACCAATGACCTGTGGATTGCTGCCCTGGCGGCTCAACATGATCTCCTCTTGTTCACCCGTGATGCTCACTTTAATCACCTGCCCCAACTACCGGTGATATAACCCCATGATACCACAGACATCACAACATACCAACAGATCCGCCTGGTACAAGCCCCGGTCAGGGACGACTTTTAGAGAAAGAGTATGCTGGCAAAAACACTCAGCGCAGCAGTAATCGGGGTGGACGGCCTCATGATCCAGGTAGAGGTTGACCTGGCTCTGGGACTGCCCGGATTCTCCACGGTAGGACTGGCCGAGGGGGCAGTGCGTGAGTCCAAGGACAGGGTCAGGGCGGCAATCAAGAATTCCGGTTACGCCCTACCCCCACGCCGGATAACGGTCAACCTGGCTCCGGCAGCGGTCAAAAAAGAAGGGGCAGGATACGACCTGCCTATTGCCCTGGGAATCCTCGCTGCAGGTGAAATCCTCAACTGTACCGACCTTGCCCAAACCGCCATAGTGGGTGAGCTTTCCCTGGACGGCCAGGTCTGCCCGGTGCGAGGAATCCTCTCCATGGTGCTTGCGGCCCGGAAGGAGGGTGTCACCCGCTTCATCGTCCCTGCGGAAAACGCCAAAGAGGCCGCAGTGGTAGCAGAGATCACCGTTATCGCCGTCAAACGGCTGGACGAGGCCGTGGAATTCCTGGCAGGGCAGCGGGAAATTCCTCCGTCCAAAACTGATATAAGCACCCTCTTTGCCGGACACGACAACTACCCTGTGGATTTTTCCGAGGTACGGGGACAGGATCACGTTAAACGAGCCCTGGAGGTCGCTGCCGCAGGGGGGCATAACCTCCTCCTCTCCGGGGTACCTGGCACCGGTAAGACCATGATGGCTCGCAGGCTGCCCACTATTTTACCAGATATCGGCCTGGAAGAGGCCATTGAAACCAGCAGGATCTATTCCACCACAGGTCTCCTTTCCGGTGATCAGCCCCTGATGGTCACTCGCCCCTTCCGCGCTCCCCATCATACCCTCTCCGATGCCGGACTGATCGGCGGCGGTCGGATTCCCCGGCCCGGCGAGGTCTCCCTGGCCCATAACGGGGTTTTATTCCTTGATGAGTTGCCGGAATTTCGCAAACACGTCCTGGAGGTCATGCGACAGCCTCTGGAAGACGGCACCGTCACCATTTCCCGGGCAGCAACCAGCCTGGAATTTCCAGCCAATTTTATGCTGGTGGCGGCCATGAATCCCTGTCCCTGCGGCTTTCTCGGCGATCCAGTGAAAGAATGCCGCTGTAATCCGGCTCAGGTGCAGCGTTACCGCAGCCGCCTGTCCGGCCCCCTGTTGGATCGTATTGACATGCACGTTGAGGTTCCGCCGGTACAGATTAAAGAGATCAACTCTGCCCGTCCCGGTGAGCGTTCACACAAGATACGCAAGCGGGTCAATCGTGCCAGGCAACGGCAGGTTCAACGCTTTGTCCAGTTTCCGGCACTCCATAATAATGCAGGGATGGGTTCCAGGGAGATTGAATCGTTCTGCCGCCTGGATCAAGCGGGTAAAAACCTGCTCACCAGTGCCATTGACAGCCTGGGTCTTTCTGCCCGTGCTTATCATCGGATACTCAAGATCGCCCGCACCATTGCCGACCTGGCAGCAGTAGCAGACATCACCTCATCCCATGTCGCCGAGGCAGTGCAGTACCGGCGGCAGCAATACGACCTCGGATAGAGGATCGGTCATTAACAATGAAACCCTTTTATCACTCAATAACCCCATGGCTGGACAAGGCTGCGGTTCTCAAATATATCATCCCGGCCCTGATACTCGTACTCACTGCAGCCTTTCTCTACGGCAACAGCGAGCAAAAACGGGCACTCTCTTCCCTGGAAAATCAACAGGCTCTTTATGTTGGCCTGGGAGTCGGCTGCCTGTCCAATAAACTGAACAGCATTGCCAATGATCTGTTGTTCCTTGTCAATCACAGTACCATGCTCCAGGCCGCGAATCTTCCCAGCCATGATAACCTGGCTCGTCTGGGCAGAGATTTTTCCAACTTTTCCAAGAGTAAAAAAATCTATGACCAGATTCGCTGGCTGGATGGTACCGGCATGGAAAGGGTACGGGTTGACTATCAACATGGCAAAGCCGGGATCCTGAACACCGACCAGCTCCAGAACAAGAAAAACCGCTATTACTTCAAGGATACCATACAACTGCAACAGGGAGAGATATTTGTCTCACCCCTGGATTTCAATATCGATCAGGGCAAGATTGAGATTCCCCATAAACCCGTGATTCGGGTTGGGATGGTTGTCTTTGATCAGCGGGGAGAAAAACAGGGAATCATCCTGCTCAACTATTCTGCTCAACAGATGCTTGATCATTTCAGCAAAACCACCTCAAACATCAAACAACACATCTCCATCCTGAACGAGGATGGCTTCTGGCTCAAACATCTCGACTCTGGCAAAGAGTGGGGGGGCATGTTCAACCAGGAGGATCTGCAGCTGGGCCAGACCGCGCCAGAAGCCTGGGACAAGATTTTATCCCAAAAAAAGGGTATGCTGCTTGATGACGGCATGTGGGTATGGAATACAGTCTATCCCATTACCTCCTGGATGACAGGGAGTATTATCCCACTCAAAGGGCAGGGATATTCCTGGAAGATCGTGTCCCATGTTGACCGGGAACATATCTGGAAAATCAAAATAGCCATCTGGTCAAGACTGGGTGGTGTGACTCTGTTACTGTTTGTCCTGATCTCTTTCAGTGCCATGCGATTGGCCAAAGCAGAACAGGCAACCCGCGCCATCAATGCACATCTGGAAGAACAGGTTACCGTACGGACGGAAGAGCTGAACAACAAGGTATCTGAACTGGAGTCCGCTAATGCCAGGCTTATTTTTACGGAATCAAAACGACAGGAAAGCGATTTTCGCTCCCACGCCATAGTCAGTGCCATGAACGAGATCAACGAAGGGTTGATCATTATTGATGCCGACTACACGGTAGGCTTCATGAACAGGGTTATGTCCGACTGGTTTGGTGAACGTAACAACAAACTATGTTTTCAATTCATTGCCAGCAGAGATACAGTCTGTCCCCACTGTTCAGTCAAGGTTGTCATCTCTTCAAAAAAGACGATCCGCTACCAGTATGACGCACTGGATGGCCGTTCCTTTGAAGTGGTTGCCACCCCGCTCAAGAACAGTGACGGCTCCATCTCGACCATGGAAATATTCCGGGATATTACCCAGCAGAAGCAACTGGAAGCGCATTTAAGAAAGGAGCAGAAGCGGGCAAAGGCGGCCAATGAGGCAAAGTCTGATTTTCTTGCCAATATGAGCCATGAAATACGCACTCCGATGAACGCTATTATCGGTATGTCCAGCCTGGCTCTTGACACGGAACTTGACCCGGAGCAGCGGAATTATATTAAAAAGGCGCATTATTCCGCAGAGTCACTTCTGAGAATTATCAACGATGTCCTGGACTTCTCCAAGATTGAAGCGGGCAGACTGGAGGTCGAGTCCATTGGTTTTCGCCTGCAGGATGTCTTTGATAACCTGCAGGCTATGATCGGTTTCAAGGCCAAAGAACAGGGGTTGTTTCTCGATACGGAAATAGCTGCGGAGATTCCTGACATCCTCATAGGCGACCCGCTGCGGATCGGGCAGATCCTGATTAACCTGAGTAATAATGGAATAAAATTTACACGGGAAGGCGGTGTGCATATTTCGGCAGAACTGGTGGAAGAGGATGGAAATTGGCTCACCCTTGCCTTCTGTGTTTCCGATACCGGAATCGGCATGAGCCAGGAACAGCAGGAACGGCTCTTTCACTCTTTCAGTCAGGCAGACAGCTCCATAACCCGTAAATTCGGAGGCACCGGTCTTGGCCTGGTTATCAGCAGGCAACTCATTGAGATGATGGGTGGAACCATCAGGGTGGTAAGCACTCCTGACCAGGGCAGTCGTTTTCATTTTAACCTCCGGCTGGGGGGCGGCTCCAGCAAGGATCTGGAACCTGAGCTGGAGGCAGCCGATGACAGTGTTGAAAACCTGCAGAATGTTGCAGTGCTTCTGGTGGAGGATAACCAGCTAAATCAAGAAATTGCCTCTGTACAACTGGAAAAGAAAGGTATAATCGTTACCTTGGCAGAAAATGGTGCCGAGGCTCTTGATGCCTTGAAAAATAAAACATTCGATTGTATATTGATGGATATCCAGATGCCGGTCATGGATGGATACAGTGCCAGCAGGAAGATTCGTGCCATGCCTGAATTCAACGACCTGCCCATCATTGCCCTGACCGCCAATGTGATGACCTCTGACCGCAAAAAAGTCAGGGAGGCGGGTATGGACGGCTTTGTCGGCAAGCCTTTTCAGATAGAGGAACTGCTCACTGTCATGGCTGGATTAATCAATCCATCAGCGTCGCTGGATGAGGTACTGGTGTCGGATGGAATGGCTGCAACCTTTAGCTACCCTCCAGATACCCTTGTCGGCATTGATGTTGAAACAGGATTGACTGTCTGCGGTGACAACCCTGATTTTTACCGGAAAGTACTCAAAATGTACTTTGAATTACAGCGCGATTTCGGTGATAAGGTTGAAACAGCACTGCGTAATGACAATATATCCGATGCCAACCGGGCAGCGCATAACCTGAAGGGGAACAGTGCCAGTCTTGGAGCGACAGGAGTGCAGCGGAAAGCAAGGCATTTGGAAAAACTCTGTACCGGAACCAGCTCAACAGAGGAGATGCGGTCGGCACTCCTGCAGGTACGAACCGAGCTCGACAGAGTCATTGCTGGACTGGATCGTTTTTTCCGCATAGGCAAACAGTAAAGCCGTAATGAAAAATACCACCCTGTGTTATGATTTTCGTTGACTTGCAACGAAACATGTGGTACTTTAAAATGATATTTATTTTAAATATCACCCTTGTCTGTTTTATCGTTTTCAAAAAAAGGGGTTGCAATGTATAATGTACTGATTGTTGATGATGACCAATTCACATTGAACCTCCTCGGGGATCAACTGAAAAGTTATGGTGATTTATTTACACCGATTTATGTAAACGACGGCCAGAAAGCCATAGATATTCTCGACGCGGAGAAAATCTCCCTGCTGGTGACCGACCTTGTCATGCCCGGCGAATTTGATGGCTGGGCCATTGTTGATCACATTGAAAAAAAACAGTTTGATATCCCCTGCATCGTCATAACTAGCTGTGAAGAAGAGGAGAGGTTACAACAGGTGCGTCATAAGGTACGCCATCTCTTCTATAAACCCGTGCAGATACAGCAGCTGGTTGAGTCCATCACTGCTATCCTCAATGAAGGTCTTGCCCAGGGCAGTCTGCAGGGGGTTTCCGCAGTTTCATTTTTACAGCTCCTGGAAATGGAGGGCAAGACCTGTCTGCTTGAGATCTCTGAATCTGATGGGAAAAAAGGGTTGCTCTATATAAGCAAGGGGACGCTGTACGATGCCATGTTTAAAGACTTGCGCGGACTGGAAGCCGCCTATCGCCTCATTGCAATGGACACCCCCAAGCTGCAGATTAAAACCCTGCCCAGAAAAAAAATCCGCAGGAGAATTGAAGGGGAAATGATGGGCATCATCATGGAGGCCATGCGCCTGAAAGATGAGGCCGCAGAGGATAAACAGAATACTGATAATCAGGTAGAAAATAAAACCCCGGTAAGCTTCGATGAGGTTGAATCTGCAACCGGACAACCATCCATGGAAAAAGCCCAAACCGGCAATGGACAGGATGATCAACAGGCGGGAGAAACCACTTCCCCGCCAACACAAAAGGAGAATAATACCATGAGCATGGAAGCAACCCTTGAAGAATTACGATCCATTAAAGGATACAAAGCGGCAGCACTGATGAATTATACCGGCGAGGTATTGGCGGCAGACTCCATTGATGAGGATGTAGATCTGGACAATGTCGGGGCTGTATTTAACGACATCTTCCGTTCCTCCCATGAGGCTGCTGGTAAGGTCGGGTTGAAGGTCTGCACTGAATTGACCATGAAAACCCCGGATGGACTCATTATTATGTCCTGTTCAGGTCTTGATGCTGCTGTCCATTTTCACCTTATTGCCATTCTGGACAAAGACGGCAACCAGGCTCTTGCCAAGATGCAGCTTGACAAGATGATCCCCAAAATGCTGGCTGAATTGAGTTAGGGAGTTACAGACAGCAGCGGTTTCTGGCCGGACACCTCTCTTATCTGCCCTTGCAGTTACTGGTGTTCGGCCTTTTTTGTTTTACACGCAAAGGATTCTCCCACCATGTTTACAGGTGAAATTAAATACTCCCTGGGTAAAAAGGAAGCTGCCCGGCTCAGGTACTCTGAAAGCGAAGACGGGTTCTCTCTTGAATCGGTTATCGTTCCATTCAATCACCGGGGCTGCGGTATCGGTACCAGCCTGATTCGCCGCCTCCTTGTCCTGGCTGATGGCATGGAAATGGCGGTTCTCACCTCTGCCCGGCCCATTGGTTCGGTTGACTCGGAAAAGGTGGAACGGCTGGTTCGTTTTTATGAAAAATTTGATTTTCAAGTCTATGAGCGGGGTGTCTCTGCCGTGTATATGAAACGTAAAATTACAGCTTAACCCACAGAACCTATCCTCTTGCAATGAAACGAATTATCGAGCCGGAATTAATGGAGGAAGCTGCCCAGGGGATTGCATACAGCGAGGCGGATTTTTCCGATCCAAACAGACAGTTTATTGACTTGTTCACCGATACATTTCCAGATTTTTTAGGCAGGGGGCGGGTGATTGATCTAGGCTGCGGCCCTGCTGACATCCTGGTTCGTTTTGCCCGTCAATTTCCTGACTGTACCTGCCTGGGTATTGACGGGGCCGAGGCCATGCTGGTGCCGGGACGGAAAAGGATTGTTGCGGAGAAACTCAGCCATCGGATACAACTTAGCTGTTCCTGCCTGCCCCTGTCAGAAGAAGCGGAGAACGGTGAGGGCTTTCAGGCAATTCTCTCCAACAGTCTGCTCCACCACCTCCACCAGCCTGAAATCCTCTGGCAGACTATCCGTGACATAGCCGCAGTCGGTACTCCCATCCTGATTATGGATCTGATGCGACCTGAGTCAAAAAAAGCGGCCAGGGATATTGTTTCCACCTACGCTGCTGAGGAAGCGGAAATACTGCAGGAGGATTTTTACAACTCCCTGCTGGCTGCTTTTCGGGTGGATGAGGTTTGCGATCAGTTGATAGATGCCGGTCTTGACCTTCACTGTGAGGCAGTGAGTGACCGGCATCTGGCGGTGTGGGGGAGGCAGAACTTGGTGAGGTAAGTTTTCTACCTTACAGGCTGCCGGAAAACATCAGGAGCCAACTGATTTCATCACCTTGCTCATACTCAACTTGTTTATACTCTCCAGGTAATGGTTGCCCCTCTTCAATTCCCTCAAGAAGAGTTTTAGTTCGATGCCATGCCCCGCCAACAGAAACATTGAAGGTTTGGAACCAGTTATCTTGCGACCGTGGAGGTTTAACATCTGCATCACTAGCACCTAATCCATTTCTATACCAGACAAAGGACATTCCCAAGGCCGCACCATCAAAGACCTTGGCATCACTGCCGACTGCTCTCACGGCAGCAAAAGGACCTAACGCAAACGTTGTGCCTGGGCCAAACCAACCGGTTCCTTTGGCCTTTTCTCTAGAAAAGATGTCCTGCCAGACATATTGCCCCATCATCC
>DAOVTM010000381.1 GCA_030633145.1 Desulfobulbaceae bacterium | reverse complement strand
CGGGACTGAATTGACAAAGATGAATACTGTCTGAAGTTCGGCATCCTTTATATTGTCCAGAAAGTAGTTGACACTTTCAACCATGCAACACTTGTTGGTGCGCACAGCACACCCTACAGGTAAGCGCAGACTCCGAAATCGTCATGGAAATAGAAGCGTAGGGTGCGCTGTGCGCACCAATACTATGGCATTACAAAGGAAAATATCAGATAGGTAAGCCAAGACTCCGAGCGAAGACTTTGACCGGCAAATGAAGGATGACTGTATTTCGCAATAATAAAAAAAAGCAGTGCCAGCACGGCACGGCTTTTTGTATGTTTTTCTAATCCAGCATTCAGGATGTTACAACTCAACAGCACCAATTTCAACCTCGGCTCCGGCAGCCACTGTTACCCCGTGCGACAGGGTTACATTAACTTCCCGGTCAAACCCGCCATAACTGCCGCCCTTGAGAACCAGTGAGGCAACATTTAACTTACCGCCCTTTTTGACATGCACATCTCCGATTTCAGTATGCGAAGAAAAATTCACTGCCCCGTTGATTGTACTGCCCTGCAGATCCAGAGCCGAGATATATGCCTTGCCGCCCTTGTCAATCTGGACATTACCGGTATTGGCACTCAGGTCAACGGTTCCACCGCCGTTTAATGTGGAATCGCTCATCCGCAGAGATGCAATATTGGCATAAGCCTTTTTTTTCAGAGTAATGTCGCCAGTGTTGGAGCTGCTGGTGATGGTCAAATTGCCATTAACTGCCGAATTTTTTATATCAAGGGTTGATACAAACAGTTGAGCATTTTTTCCTACTTCGATAGAACCACTGCTCGCATTCATATTTAAAGCAAGGTTGCCGCTTATTTGTGAACCTTGCAAATTGACGGAACCATGTTTCATCTGACCGTTTTTTTGAACGCTAATATTACCATGTATCCGACTGGCAAGACTACCAGTAACATTGCCGCCAACTTTTGAATTTTTCATCCTAAAATTTCCAAGATGAACCCTGGCCATTTTTCCGGCCTCGATTTTACCGCTTACACTAACGCTGGTTTGCAAATTTAATCTGCCGTTAATTCCACCCTGCTGTGCCATAACTGTTGAAGCGGTGAATGAGCAAACAGTAAACGTGCATGCCAAAATAAATGCTGCTGTGATGATGCTGTTTGTTTTCATTGTCTTTCTCCTGATTATCGATTCTATTTATAAGGAACTTTGAAGAACTTTGTTTTACTGTCAGCTTGTATATCGTTTGTTTCCCTGAAGCAGCTCAAAATAATTCAAGAAAAATGGAAGAACAGTTTTTTCAATACTTTAACGAGACAACAGCTGGTTTTGTTTTTTCGCAAAATCAGGAAGAGATCCCAGCTGCTATTATCGGTACTCCTCATGAGCGAGAGGTCAGGCTGCTCATCTCCCAGGTTCGCAGGATGGCAGTAAAAAAATCCTGTCAGATGCCTGCTGCTTTTTCCGCTGAATATGGCCGCAGTGACTGGATACAGCTTGCCATGATAACCATGTTCCACTGTTGTGAAAAGTATGACCGCAAGCGGCCCTTTGATAATTATGTCCGCTTTATGGTATCCAGAAGGCTGCTGGATAAACAGCGTTCTCTTTTTCGGAAAAACCCGCCCGTTGACCGTGATATTTTGCGGCTTTACAAAGAACTGGAGAAGGTATCAGGGGATGCGGATGCTTTGAATGTTCTGGCAAAAGATACAGGACGCAGTAAGGAAGAATTGCAGAGAATTATTGAACAGGGGGTGGGGGAACGGGTGTTTAGCTCTGAAACTGAACATACCTTGCGTACAGTTTCCGCGCCCGCAGGTCAGTCCCCGGCAGCGCAAACTGAATCCAGCCAGGAGGTTGCGATTCTCTGGCAATGTGTGGACAGTCTGCCGAAACGAGCCAGGGCATTATTTATTCATCATGAGATGGAAGAGGTGTCATTTAAGAAGATGTTTGCAACGGCTGGATGCCGCAAGAGTTTTGCCACCTTTAAACGGTGGTATAATGTTGATATTTTCCCTTGCGTGAGGGATTGTGTGCAGCGATGCTGTGCATGAGTAACGCTGATGTTTGAAGTATGCGAAGTAAGGACTACTTGTTTTTTAATATTTTTCTAAGTTTGTTCTTATACATTCCCTGTTTGAGACGGCTCAGGTGATCAATGAACAGGGTGCCGTTAAGATGATCAACCTCGTGCTGGATGATCCTGGCGAAGCGATCCTCTGCCTCAAATTCCAGTTCATTGCCCTGTAAGTCCTGAGCCGTTACCCGGATCTTCTGAAACCGGTTCACCTTGGCCTCATACTCAAGTACACTCAAACAGCCCTCCGCCCCGCTCACCTTTCCCTCGCCGTCATGGATGACCGGATTGGTTAACACAAGGTATTTTCGTTCATCTTCCTCCTCGGAAATATCCACTACCACGACACAGCGGGCAATACCGATCTGGTTTGCGGCAAGGCCGACTCCAGGAGCCTGGTACATGGTCTCAGCCATGTCTCTGGTCAGCTGCTCAAGTGCTGTGTCGAACTCGGTGATCTCTTCTGCCTGTTTACGGAGTACCGGATTCGGGTATGTTATTATTTTTTTGATAGTCATGGCTGCGAGTTGAGGGTAAGGCGTTCAATATTCCAGTTAATCACCTGTATGTAGCGCAAACATCCGCCTTACGCCACTGAAAAGATGATTCATCTTTCTTGTTTTCGAGTTCATTTTTGTGTAAGGTGGTAGGATTAAACTATCTACGAGAGGTATTGAGGGTGCAGAAAGAAGATTTACAGGCAGGGATTGAACTGCTCAAGGTACCGGTACTGCCACTGGTTTCCATGGTGCAGTTCCTCTACCTTACCGGCTCGTTCAGCCGGGTTGAAGATGTCATTGACGAGATGCCGGAACCGGTGGAAACCGGCTATGCCCTTTATGAACAGCCCAGGGAGCTGTTGCGTAACCATCTTGAACACCTTTGCCTGCTTGAACACTATAAACAGGGAGAACCGCTGCCGGTTAAGATTGTCGATGAAGCGGGAAACCCTGTTGATGAGATGAGTGGCTGGACAAGCCTGATTAATCAGCGAATCCTGGAAGATGAACTGGCTCCCATCAACTCCCAGCTCTGCGCTCCCTGCTCCTGCTCCCTCTGTTGTGTCGGCCCGGAAACAGCCATGCAACAGGATTTTTTTGAGATACCTCTCCTTGATGAAGAGATTAAATATTTCAATATGTTGCGGCACGACAGCAGAGACAGCCGCACCCGTCGAGCCATGGATGAGTCCTCTTTGCACCTGAACGGAACCCCTTTTTATCAAGAAACAGAACCTCAACTTATCCACTGGCAGGACGGCTGGAGCCTGATTCTCCCCAAAAATAGTTCCTGCCCCGGCCTGGAAGAGAGTGGCCGCTGCCGTCTCTATACTGACCGCCCCCAGGTGTGCCGTAAACCGCAGATCTTTTCCTATATCCTGGAAAATATTGAAGACGCAGGCAATGAAAAGCATACCTTCCGTTTGCGTAATTGCCTGCTTGCGGTGACTGACTGCCCGTATGTGCAACTGTTGCAGGATGAAATCGGTGCTTATGCGGCTGCCTGTGAACTTGAACTCGTCCTCAAGGAGAATAAACAGTGAACGTAACAGCAACTGACCTCTGGGAAAGCCTGGGCGAGCTGGAACAGGAAGAGGCTGTGCATGTACTGACCCGCCTCTTTGAACTCTACGAGGAACAGGAGCGGCGTGAACCGGAAGATCCTGCAGCAGCTCTTTTTTTCAGAAACCTGTCCACGACCATCAAACAGACCTCTGAATGTAACCTGAACCGACGATAATGACTCTACAAAACATCCTCCTGATTATTGCCTCCTATCTCATTGGAGCCATCCCCTTCGGTATCGTACTCTCCAGGGGACGGGGTATTGATATCCAAACTGAGGGCAGCAGGAATATCGGGGCAACCAATGTTTCCCGGCTGCTGGGCAAAAAACTGGGCTTTTGTACCCTGCTCCTGGACATCTGCAAGGGGTATCTGCCCATGTTTCTTGCCGGGCTGCTGCTTACAGACGCACTCAACCGTAATCTTGTGATTGCGCTCTGTGGTGCCGCCTCTATCATCGGGCATATATTTCCGGTCTATCTTGGTTTTCGCGGCGGCAAGGGCGTAGCCACCGGGCTGGGGGTATTTCTCTATCTTGCTCCTCAATCTCTGCTCATCTGCCTAGTGGTTTTTATTAGTACTGTGGCAGCAAGCGGTTTTGTCTCCCTGGGTTCCCTGCTGGCATCTGCCGCCATTCTGCCGGGG
>DAOVTM010000021.1 GCA_030633145.1 Desulfobulbaceae bacterium | reverse complement strand
TATTTACCTGTCTTGGTATTTTCTATAGAAGCTTCCAGCCATAGATAAACGTCATTCAAAAAGCCTAAATAGCAGGAATAAAAAGATGGAGGGGATTACCGGAAAGTTTTGGTGTTTTGATTTCTGACACATTTAAAGCTGCGAGTCCTAAACCACTAATATAAAGAATGACGGAAAAGACTCCACCACTAAAGATGCCTTCAAATAAAAATATGAAAACCAGTATTATACTGTTGTTATCAAGAGCCAGTCCTGTGTATTTCGATCCACCAGCAAGACCGAATACACTGAAATAGCTCAACCTTATTGCACTGGCAGCGAGCATTAAAAAAGCACCTAATAAAAATATAGGTTCAAATTTTCCATAGCTCAATACAAGAATAGCTGGAGTAACTCCATAGCTGACAATATCAATTACCACATCAAGTTGTCCACCAAATGCTCGGTCATTACCTGTTCTCCCTTCCATTCTTCTCGCGATCAGACCATCTGCCCAGTCAAATGCAACAGCCCATATCATGCCAATCATTACAGCGTGGTAAACACCCAAAAAACTAAAATAAATAGCTAATAATGTGCAAGCTAATCCTGCAAGTGAACACAGGTTAGGAAGGTCTTTAACATAGGATAGGATAGTAGGCTGTAAATCTTGAGATTCTGCTTTGTCTGTATTCATAATAACCTGAAATTGAGAATTTTAACCCATATTGACATCAAATGATCATGAGAATTGTTAAGTGTAACATTCAAGCTCACCTGACAAAAAGGAGCGCACCGTGATGCTTGCACTAAGTACCCAGGCATAAAAAAATTATCAGTAGCTCATGGAGTTTATAGCAGATGGAAAAGATAATCCTAATTTGCTCCATCTTTTATAATAATGAGATTCAACCCTGTTTATTTCATAATCAATGATTATATTGAAATTGGATCTAAAAAATTCATTCTTTTGCTCAAAATGAAAGGCCATGAATACTAAAAATCCAACTATTTTACACTATAGCTAAGATATAGTAAAATATCAACCAATACAGGTGAACTCATGACAACAACTTTATTTTTAATGATACTGTCCGCATCAATACTCTTATCTGTAAATCAGGTCTCAGCTATGCAATCCACTAAGACTGCTGTTTTTGCCGGAGGCTGTTTCTGGTGCATGGAACCGCCCTTTGAAAACACTGAAGGGGTGATAGACGTGACAGCCGGTTATATTGGCGGCCACCTGAAAGATCCCACCTACCAGCAAGTTACCAGCGGAACCACCGGTCATTATGAGGCGGTGCAGGTGATCTATGATCCTGTCCAGGTAAGTTACCCGCAACTCCTGAAGGTATTCTGGCACCAGATCAATCCCACCGATGATGGAGGCCAGTTTGCGGATCGCGGAACCCAATACTATACCGCTGTTTTTTATATTGATGAGGAGCAGAGAAAAGAGGCTGAACAGTCAAAAAAGGAATTAGCAGCCTCGGATATCTTTGCTGAACCGATCATCACCGCCATACTTTCGGCGGATGGTTTTCCATTTTATAAGGCTGAGGAGTACCATCAGGACTATTATAAAAAAAACACGATCCACTATTCCACTTACAAGGTTGGTTCCGGTCGGGACAGATTTCTCAAGAAGACCTGGAAGGGAAAGGAAATCGGCAAGGAAAAAAAGGTTCAGAAAGAGCAATACCCGCGTCCTTCTGATAGGACAATCAAAGAGCAATTGACCCCATTGCAATACAAGGTAACCCAGAAGGAAGGCACGGAACCACCTTTTAAGAATGAATATTGGGATAACAGAAAAGAGGGTATTTATGTGGATGTGGTCACCGGTGAACCGCTCTTTTCTTCGGTTGATAAGTTCAAGTCAGGAACCGGCTGGCCCAGTTTTACCCGCCCCCTGCAGGCTGGAGACGGGGAGGATTACATTATAGAGAAGAAAGACCGGCATCTGTTTACCGTGCGTACTGAGGTGCGCAGTAAACATGGTGACTCGCATCTTGGCCATGTCTTTGCGGATGGGCCGAAACCTACCGGGCTGCGCTACTGCATTAACTCTGCATCGCTTCGGTTTGTGGATAAACAGGAGATGGCAGAGGCCGGGTATGAAAAATATCTACAGTTTTTTGAATAAAAAAATTGGAATAAAAAAATTTTGCAGGAAAGAAGTAGGTTCTATTTTTTTGTTCGCCGCCATTGCCAGGGAGGAATCGGTGCTTTTTGCTGCCACAGTCCGATACCCTGCTCCCTGGCTCTGTTTTCCAGCTTTTTTAGATCACTGCAGAACGGCTTCTTGTGGCAGTATCTTGTATAGACCCAAGCCATGCCAGCCTTAACCAGTTGCCGGTTGATGCTTTTCCCCCCATACGTGACCAGACCAATTGTCCGGCCATAGCTGTCTTTGCCCATGGACTGCACTGCCACCGTCCTGTGAGCAACCTCCTTTTTGCTGAACCGTTTTGCCCGGTTGCCGAAATCCTGTCCATACTCAGGACAGTCAATACCATAGAGGCGAACCTCGATGATAGTGTTCCCTTTTTTGATCCTGAGACTGTCACCGTCAAGCACCTTGACAACATATCCGTCCCATCCATAGCAGATTGAAACATTAAAAAGAATAAAGAAGTTCAGCAGGAGGAAGATGCCTGAAAAAGAGAGGTATTGTTTCTTGTAGTCAAAAAAATGACACATTATAGTAAAGATGCTTGTTATTTATTTAGAGCATGGTATTATTGCTCATTATTACAATATTCAAACAATAGTAGCCTTCATTCATACACCGCTTCTAACATAAGAACACTACAAACTTCATGGCAGCAGGGATATTTCATGGAATGATCGGAAACAGCGTCCTCATGAGACGGCTTTTCGATCTGATTACAAAACTCGCCGATGACGACCAGGAAACGGTTCTCATTCAGGGTGAGTCCGGCACGGGCAAGGAGCTGGTGGCCAAGGCCATCCATGCCTACAGTCCAAGGGCGGCAAAGAACTTTGTCCCGGTCAACTGCGCTGCCATTCCGGACGAACTTCTTGAAAGTGAGTTGTTCGGTTACAGCAAGGGTGCCTTTACCGGCGCAGGTACTGCCAAGGTCGGGCGGGTTCAGTATGCGGACAAAGGTTCCCTTTTTCTGGATGAAATCGGCGACATGAAACCGGTTCTCCAGGCCAAGCTGTTGCGAGTCTTACAGGAAAGGGAATTTGAACCTGTGGGCGCTCTAAAGCCCATTTCCGTTGACATCAGGGTCATTGCCGCCACCCACTGTAACCTGGAGCAGATGGTGGAAGAGGGACGCTTCCGGGAAGATCTCTATTACCGTCTCAGTGTGGTCCCCCTTGTCATACCACCTCTGCGAGATCGCAAGGAAGACCTGCCCTTTCTTCTAGATCATTTCATCAAGACCACCGGAAATAAACGCACTAAGCCCTTGCTCGGTTTTGACCGGAATGCGATGCAGGCCTTACTCTCCTGTGACTGGCGCGGTAACGTGCGGGAACTGCAGAATCTGGTTCAGCACATGCGGGTTCTGTATGGCGGTGAAATCGTCGCCTTTAATGATTTACCTGAAAAATATCAGGTCGATTTTAAAGAAGATATCAACGAGAATTTTAATGTAAGTGCAACTGAAAATGAACCCCCGCCCCCCTGTGCGAACCGCCCGCAAGAGTTAACCTCCTCTGTTTATCCTGACCTTCCTCCGGTCACCACACCTGCTGCCGTTGGATTCTCAGCAGAGGAGGGGGTGGATTTCAAGGCCATGGTCAATGATTTTGAGTCACAGTTGATTCTTCAGGCTCTAAAGATGACCAGGGGCAATAAGAAAGAAGCAGCAGAAATTTTAAACCTCAAGCGAACCACCCTGATGGAAAAGATAAAGAAAAAACAGCTCCAGGATGCATGGCAGGATTATTGATGCCCCCTCTATTAAGTAAAGAAGAGATTGCGGAGCTGCTCAGTCCTCTTGGCTCAGATAGCTCAGATGGCTCAGATGGCTCAGATGGTACAGGTGAGGATGTGCAACCCCCTGAAACTGAACTGATCAGGGAAGTGAAGATTACAGCGGATGGCAGGAAAAATAATCGGATTGAACCGGTAACGGCTGTTCCTGTCCAGCTCAGGGTTGAAGCCGGTCGCTGTCGGTTGCCGATTGATGAACTCTTGGCTTTGAAAAAAGGTTCTCTCCTGACCCTTGACAGTGAGATAGGGTCGTCTCTGGCACTTTATGCCAATGATGTCCTGATCGGTCGGGGCAGTATCGTGCGCATTGGCAATAAGACAGGCATCAAGATAACCGAAACAGCACTAACTACAGACCTCGTAAAAAGAAACAAGGGGAATTTATAAATTTCCCGTTATTACAAGGCCATTGAGTATAAAGGGACATTTGTAGGGCTGAGTTTTGAGTTGTGAGAGTTGAGAGATGAGATCGTACGCAGGTTTTTCTCAATACTCATAACTCAAGACTCAAACCCCACTGTGTGGACGTGTTGTTTGTGCCGTAAAATTGACACGATTTTTACCAACACCTGAACCATTTTTTCGATTATGTCCGTAAGTTCCTGTAAGGTTGCCTCTTGTGGGCAGGTAAAAAAGAAATATATCCGGCAGAGTTTTTGCATCATGATCTTGATAACCATAGCTTAGTCAATCCGCACTCAATCCGTAATAATTTGAGAAAAGTGTAACAGAGTTTTGTTTTCATCAGCCAGATGCCATCATTAAAGCAGACTACACTAGATCAGCAAAGCCCTACTGTGCGGAACTGGGATATGGATATCCCGATGCAGCAGACAAGGCTTTCTGATCAGCGACCGACTACCCGTGTCCTCTCCATTACCAGCGGCAAGGGAGGAGTGGGTAAAACTGCGGTGGTGGCCAATGTTGCGGTGCTGCTGGCGAGGATGAACAAAAGGGTGCTGGTTTTGGATGCTGATCTGGGTCTTGCCAATATTGATGTTGTCTTCGGGCTGGCACCGGGCAAAAATATGAACGCTTTTTTTGCCGAAGAGATGAGCCTGGACGAGATCATGATCAAAGGGCCGTCCGGCATCAGGATTCTGCCTGCCGGTTCAGGCGTGCAACGTTTTACCAGGCTGAACGCACGGCAAAAGATGCGTCTGCTGGAAGCTCTGGATAGTATGCATAATGAGTTTGACATTGTCCTTATAGATAACGAGGCTGGAATCTCGGAGAATGTTACCTATTTTAACACCGCTGCCCAGGAAATATTGGTGGTTACCACCCCGGAACCAACTGCGATCACCGATGCCTATGCCCTGATGAAGCTGCTGTCAGGGCAGTATCATGAAAAGCACTTTAACCTGATCGTCAACTGTGTACGCAGCTCTGAGGAAGGGCTGGATGTTTTTAAGAAACTGACTATGGTGGCTGACCGCTACCTGGACATTGCCATTGATTATCTGGGGTGCATCCCCATTGATCGGCAGATGGTGGATGCCATCAGAAAGCAGGAGGTCATTGTGGATCTTTTCCCAAACTCAAAGATCAGCCAGGCATTTGACTTCCTGGCCCGGGTTATTGTGGATGAACCACAACACCTGGAAGCCAAGGGATCTGTACAGTTTTTCTGGGAACGACTGCTGGATATCGGCGGGAAGTAATTTTTTTGCTTTCAACCTCCGTGTACGGCTTTGGCATAGGAGGTGAAATCGAGGGGTACTGCCGGGTTTGATTTAGAATATCCTTTTCCCTTGATGTCACCGGAAGCGGTGATCTTGCGGACAAAATCTCCCTGGCTGCCGCTGGAATAATCATACACGGCAATGACACTTCTGTTATCGCTGCCCGCAATGCCTTCGTGGGTATGGAGGTTCATGGTCAAGGTTGCGCTTTTAATGGTAGCAGAAGCAGGGATAGAACTTAGGTCGGCATTAAAATAACCCAGCTTGCCAGTGGTTTTCTTGATCAGCAGGGAGCCGGACTGTGAACTTGTAAAATTCCCCTCACTGTGAACCACAGCCAGTGTCGCAGAGGTAAACCAGATACCACAACTGGCACAGGGCTGATTCGTCTGAACAAAGAGCAGACTGAATTTATTTGAAGCCGGTTCTGGAGCCTTGTCACCTTCTGGTTCCTGTGCTTTTTTTGCTTCTGGAGCATCCTCTTCTGGTTGCTCTGATTCCGCTTTCTCTGGCTGTGGTGCAGGCTGTTCCTCAGCAGGCTGCAGGGGAGACACCTCTTCTTCCAGTACAGGCTGGAGCGGGTTACTGGTCACTGCGTGAGCCGGGACTGTACCGAATTGCACCAGGGGTGGAATCCACTTGTCAGGGAGGATACTGCATCCGACAAGTGCTGCCGTTCCCACCGCTATCTTGCGGATCACCTTTCTTCTTTCAATGCTGTCCAGCTCGTTATTTACTGGTTGTTCCTTGTTGGTGATGGTCATTGTCTTCCTATAGTTTTGAGGAGTATTTTTGTTTTTTAAGAATGTTCTTGTTTTACCTGCTTGCTGCCAGTTGCAACGGTTCCTTGTTTAAATCACTTATTTTTAATGTTCTGTTGATACCACGCAAAGCATATACAATGTTGACGAGGACTCCAGGTAGCGCAACGTGGTATGCGTGTAAATTGGAATTTCCCTATATCTAAATTTTTTCTGTGTGTCAACATTTTTATACATTGCCTGGGGTTGTTTTTTTTCTGTATAAATAACTATTCATCATTACCTGTTTTGTGGTAACATCCTGTCAGCACTTTTCAAACACGATTTCCTTAGCACTATCGTTTATTTTTTTGACAAAGAGATCAATGTCCACCAATACGAGATTTTTTAAAACTGTACAACAGAGTAAAGGTGCTGTCAAAACAGGACTCCTCATTTTCCTGATTGGTATTGCTCTCTCCTGGCTGCTGTCCGCCTTTGAAGTAAAGCGGTTCCGGGAGTACTTGAACAGTCAATCCATTGAACAGTTAAGCCTGGTTAGAGCAAACCTTGAGGCAGAGCTTAATGCCAACTTTTACCTTACCCGTGGTATGGTCGCCTATGTCGCATCTCATCCTGATATAGACAAGGAAACTTTTCAGCATATCGCAACCATACTTCTGCGTCACAAAAACCTGATAAAGAATATTGCTATGGCTCCCGGCAATATTGTATCTTTTGTGTATCCGGAAGAAGGGAATACAAAAGTGCTGGGGTTTGACTATAGGGAGAGCAGAGAGCAGTGGCCGTCTATCGAAAAAATCATAACCTCCGGAAAGACCATAATTGCAGGCCCGGTACAGCTTGAGCAGGGCGGCACCGGCTTTATCTGCCGCTCACCCATCTATCTCCTCTCTCCTGACCGGACGTATGGGGATGATGTTTACTGGGGGGTGACAAGTGTGGTCATTGACAAGGAGGGATTGTTCAACGCTGCTGGATTCTACTTCCAAAATAGTACCACCCGGATGGCGATACGCGGTATTGACGGGATGGGGGCGGCGGGCGGTATTATTGATGGTGACAGGAACGTCTTTCAGGAGGAACCGGCTGTTCTCAGCGTCAGCATCCCCGGAGGAAGCTGGCAGTTGGGAGCTGTTCCGTTGCATGGCTGGCATACTCCTTCTCCCTATTTGCTATGGATACGGGGGGTGGGTACACTGGTCTCACTGGCAGTCAGTTTACTCTTTTTCTTCTGGGTACAATCCAGGGAGGTCGCGCAACGTAAGATTGAGGCTGCCCTGAATAAGGCTAACCTGGCCAGTCAGGCTAAAACCGAGTTCCTCAATAACATGAGCCATGAGATTCGTACCCCGATGAACGCAATAATCGGATTTGTTGACCTCACCCTGATGGATGAGATCCCGACTATGGTCAGGGATAATCTCAATATTGTCAGTAAATCCAGTCGTTCTCTCATGAAACTGCTGGATCGTATCCTTGATTTGAATAGGATAGAGGCGCGTAAGCTGGTCATTGAATCCATTGAATTCAGTCTGCACGAAACCCTCTTTAACCTTGAGAGCTTGTTCCATGAAAGGGCAGCGGACAGGGGGAATCAGTTGATCATTGATCAGGAGAAGAATGTCCCGGATATTCTGATTGGCGACTCCCTGCGCCTGGAACAAATCCTGATCAACCTGGTCGGTAACGCAATTAAGTTTACCAGCAAGGGAGAGATTACCGTAACCGTGATCTGTCTGGATAAGGCAGACGAGAAGGTACGCTTGCAGTTCTCGGTGCGGGACACCGGGATAGGAATAGCAGAAGATAATCTGGACGATATCTTTAACACCTTTACCCAGGCGGACTCGACAACAACCAGAGAATACGGCGGTACCGGTCTGGGGCTGTCAATTTCAAAAGAGCTTACCCTGTTGCTCGGTGGTGAACTCAAGGTGGAGAGCAGTCTGGGAAAAGGAAGTACCTTCACCTGTACGCTTCCCTTTGAATTTCAGCCTGATGAGCCAGAGGAGGATATTCTCGTCAATAACAGGGACGTAAAAATCCTCATTATTGATGATGATCTTGACGTGAGTACCATGCTGCGCACCATGCTTCTCCTGGAGAAATTTGAAGTTGATACTGCGGACTGTGCTGAGACGGGCATGGAAAAAATGCGCAAAGCCGTACTGGAAAATGAACCCTTTGACCTGGTGCTGATCGATCTGATGATGCCCCTTCAAGACGGTATTTCAACGGCTCGTCTGATCAGAGACGAGCCACGCCTGGCACAGACACCCATCATCATGATGACCGGCTACGGCTCTGAAATGGCAGTGCAGCGCGCTGAGCAGGTAGGGATCAACGGCTTTCTCCATAAACCGATCAGGCGAAGAATATTGCTGGAGAATATCAGGATAGTGCTGAGCAAAGATCATAAAGGGTATCGAAAAGGTCGAACTAAACTTGGTTTTCTCACCCCTTCATTGCTGGCGGGTCGTAAAATACTGCTGGTCGAGGATGAAAAGTACAATCAGTTACTGGCTGAGAAACTTCTGCTGAATGCCGGTTTACGGGTCAAAATTGCCAGTGACGGCCTGGAGGCTCTGGAGAAGCTGGATCTTTCTTTTGACGCGGTTTTAATGGACATCCAGATGCCAAACCTGGACGGTCTGAGTGCTGCCCGGTTGATTCGACGCTGTGAAACCTCCCAACAGCATGAAGAGAGTGAACACCAGGAATTGCTCACCGGTTTATCGAAACGGATTTACGGAGGCCGCATTCCCATTATTGCAGTGACTGCCAATGCCATGCTTGACGATCGGGAGACGTGCATAGAGGCAGGAATGGATGATTATATAACCAAGCCCTATGTCATGAAAGATGTTTTACTGTCCCTGATGGGTTCTATTATTGGCTGTGATCAGTAAGAAATTAGAAGGAAATATCGTATCCTTGTTAAATTTTATGGAAAAAAGCCTGTTGTTTCAAGCTATGCAGGTAAGCCGTAGGGTGCGTTTCACGCACCGAAAACGGTTTGAACCATACCCCAGCGGATAAATATCACGGTTCGTGTTGATGTGAATATGGTCATGGTGCATGGAATGCACCCTACCCGGTTGCCCGATTAACCATACATTGTAAAAAGGATACGAAATATCAGTGGTGCATGCCAATGATCTATTGAAAATGACTCGACTCTACAGTAGAATATGAAGCAAGGCATAAGGTAATATGGCTGCAACTTCGCAGGGCGAGCAGGTATAAAAAAAAAAAATTAAGATTCTCTGGAAGTCAGCAATTGAATAATAAAAAAATTGAACAATAAAAACAAGAAGGGAACTTCCGGTTCCTGATTGTACAATAGAGTCAGCTCATGGAAAAATTGAACATTCTACTGGCAGCATCAGAAGTAGTCCCCTTTGCAAAAAGCGGAGGCCTGGCCGATGTCGCCGGTACCCTGCCCAAGGCTCTGCACCAGCTGGGACACGACATCCGGGTTGTGATGCCGCGTTACTATGTCGTTGATAAAGAAAAATTCGGGCTTCGTCTCCTGGAAGGGGAACTGGGAGTTCCCATGGGACCCATGGGAGAAATCTGGTGTGCCGTGTATGAAGGGGTACTCCCGGACAGCAAGGTTCCTATCTATTTTATCGAGCATGAGGGGTACTTTGGACGCAAAGAACTCTATGGTCAGGATGGTGAAAGTTTTACTGATAACGATAACCGTTTCATCTTTTTCTCCAAGGCAGTTATGCAGCTGGCGAAAAAACTACGTTTCCGACCCGATGTCATCCACGTCAATGACTGGCACACGGCAAGCATACCTGTATTGCTGAACTCGGTGTATGCCCATGATCCAGATTTTGCCGGTACCGGGTCTCTGCTCACCATTCACAACCTGGAACACCAGGGTAAATTTTATAAGGGTGCCATGGATGTTCTGGATGTGGGCTGGGAGTATTTCACCCATGATCAGCTGGAAGAATTTGACGGCATTAACCTCCTCAAGGGTGGCATTGTTCACGCTGACGCAGTTACGACGGTCAGTAAAAAATATGCCGATGAAATTAAAACACCCGGCTTTGGCTGGGGTCTTGACCTAATCATTGATTTTCATGCCCATAAACTGTACGGCATCCTCAACGGGGTGGACTATGATGAGTGGAGTCCTGAAGCGGACAGGTTTATCCCCAGTCTATACAGTCTGCACGACCTGAAGGGTAAGGCGGAGTGCAAGGCAGATCTGCAGAAAACCTTTAACCTTCCTGAGCGGATCGAGGTGCCGCTCATAGGTCTGGTTGGCCGTCTGGCTGAACAGAAGGGGATCGGCCTGCTGGCCGCAACTATTCGGGATTTGCTGGAACTTGACATCCAGATGGTGATGCTGGGAACCGGAGAAAAATGGGCTGAGTTCTTTTTCAGTGATGTGGCGGCTGAGTATCCGGAAAAGTTCGGCTTATATGCAGGCTATCGGAATGACCTGGCTCACCGCATTGAAGCGGGCAGCGATTTCTTCCTGATGCCCTCCCTGTTTGAACCCTGCGGTCTGAATCAGATCTACAGCCTCTGTTACGGAAGCGTACCCATTGTCAGAGCCACCGGTGGGCTGGATGATACCATTGAAAACTATGATGCCGCTGGTGCAAGCGGTACTGGTTTCAAGTTTGACTTTGCCACCCCGGAGGCCTTGCGTAATACCGTACAATGGGCGGTTGACACCTGGTACCATCACCGGGAAGATTTTGATCAGTTACGCCGCAACGGTATGGAAATTCGTTTTGACTGGCAGGTGGCTGCCAGGGCGTACGAAGAGGTGTACAAGCGCATTCACGAAGATCGCCAGATGACATCATTATTGGCGGGAAAGCCATAGGCGCATCCCGCCTTAAAGCAAATCATCACCAGGAGTCTTGCCATGTCCTACCCAATCCATCACGATGTTTCCCTTCTCAGCGATATGGATATCTATCTCTTCAAGCAGGGCAATCACTCCAAACTGTATGAAAAACTGGGTTCCCACCGCATGAACAGAGAGGGGATAGACGGAGTCTATTTTGCAGTGTGGGCACCCAATGCGGAACAGGTATCGGTTTGCGGCGATTTTAATAACTATGACAGCATCAGTCATCACCTCTGGCTCAGGGACGATGATTCAGGTATATGGCAGGGATTTATTGAAGGGGTCGAACAGGGATTGACCTATAAATATCATATCGTCTCCCGCTACCATGACATCGTCCACGACAAGAGTGATCCCTTTGCATTTTTCAGCGAAAAGCCGCCTAACTCCGCCTCCCGTATCTGGGATCTGGACAGATACCAGTGGCAGGATAGGGAATGGATGAAGGATCGTCATAAACACAATAATCACCGGGCTCCGGTCAGTGTCTATGAGATCCACCTCGGCTCCTGGCGGCTTAAGGTGGAAGAGGATAACCGTTACCTGACCTACCGTGAGCTTGCCAGTGAGCTGGTTGAATACCTCAAGAAGATGAACTACACCCATGTGGAGTTTATGCCCCTGACCGAGTACCCCTATTTTGGTTCATGGGGCTATCAGGTGGTGGGCTATTTCTCAGCCACGGCTCGCTTTGGAGAACCGGAAGACCTGATGTACCTGATTGATACTCTGCATAAAAACGAGATTGGAGTGATCATGGATTGGGTACCCTCTCATTTTGCCGTGGACATGCACGGTCTGATTAATTTTGACGGTACAGCCCTGTATGAACATGACGACCCCAGGCAGGGATACCATCCTGAATGGGGTTCCATCATCTTTAATTACGGTCGCAACGAAGTCCAGTCCTTTCTGATAAGTTCGGCCATGTTCTGGCTGGATAAGTACCATATAGACGGTATCCGGGTGGATGCGGTGGCCTCCATGCTCTACCTCAACTATGCCCGGGAGGAGGGTGAGTGGATTCCCAACGAATATGGCGGTGATGAAAACCTGGAGGCAGTGGCCTTTCTCCGCAATCTCAACGAGAGCCTCTATGGCGAGTTTTCCGATATCCTGATGATTGCGGAAGAGTCCACGGCATGGCCCATGGTGACCCGTCCCACCAGTATTGGCGGTCTGGGTTTTGCTCTGAAATGGAACATGGGCTGGATGCATGATACCCTCAAGTATATGAGCTATGATCCGGTCTATCGGCAGCATCATCACCATCAGGTCACCTTTAGTATGTGGTACGCCTTTGATGAGCAGTTTATCCTGCCCCTCAGCCATGACGAGGTGGTACACATGAAGGGTTCACTCATCAACAAGATGCCGGGCGACAACAATCAGAAGTTTGCCAACCTGCGTGCCCTGTACGCCTACATGACTGCCCATCCAGGGAAAAAGCTGCTCTTCATGGGCTGTGAGTTTGCCCAGTTCGCAGAGTGGAATTTCGAGAAAAGCCTGGACTGGCATCTGCTGGATAATCCCCTGCATAAAAACCTGCAGAAGATGATGTCCGACCTCAATCGAATATATCGTGACGAACGAGCCCTCTATTATTTTGATGAAGAACGGGACGGCTTTGAGTGGATTGATGACGGTGATTACCAGCATAACTGCCTCTGCTTTATGCGTAAAAGTGACCGGGCAGAAGAGACAATATATGTACTCTGTAATTTTGCCGATGATACGCGCAGCAATTATCGGGTCGGTGTTCCCTATCCCGGTAAATATGAAGAAATTTTTAATTCCCAGTCCGGTTATTATGAAGGTTGGGAGATCGGTAACAGCGGCCATATTGAAGCCGAGGCTGCGGAGACCCACGGGCGACCTTACACCCTTACCTTGACCCTGCCTCCGTTGGGAGTGTTGTTTGTGAAGCGGGTATCGGACTAAGGTGCTGTGATTTAAAAGTATCCCTTTCAGCATTGATTATGAATAGATTTTCAAGAAGGACTCCAGAATGATGATACAAAACCTGTGGAATACAATAAAATCAAAAATTTTCTTTTTGAATCCAAGTGAACCGTCAAGCAGCACGTCAGAAATACCTCTCCATGATAATCTTGACGAACCACTGGAACAGGAAAGAACACCCTCCCTGATCAACATACATATCCTTGATGCTGATGGGAGCAGGATGGTTGAAAAGGTATCACTCCCCGCAACTATAGGTACCGGTGCCGATATAGTGGTCAATGGAAGATATGTAACCGCATCCCATGGAACCATCATTCAGGAAGAAAACAGGTTTTTTTATCAGGATTCATCCCGAAACGGTACCTGCAATATTAACACAGGCCAGCCTGTATCGTTATCTGCAAGAGTGGAGATCTTTGACACCTTGCCGCTGCGCCTCGGCTGCCCGCTGGATAACACCACTACCCGTAACAATCCACAACGATTTCCACTTCTAACTATTTCCCTTGTCAAGGAAAAAAAGGATGAGGAGAACCAGAAGCTCAAGTCACTTCTGAGCAGAACTACTCCGATTTTACCCATCAATAGTCGTCGCCAAATTGCAGACATCCAACCCGAACCGGATTCCACCCAAGAGGGTACTGTTCCGGATGAAGAGGTGATCGGCATAGAGGTAGTTGAAGAAGAGGCCATCGCAGTAGCAGAGGAGAGTGTTTATGAGGATGAACTTACATTAAAGCCAGAAGCGGAGCCGGAACCTGAAACAGAACTGGAAGGAGAAGTTGAATTAGAAGAGGAGCTTACTCTTGTTTTTGATGAAGATGAGGAAATCTCTGAAGAGTTTATTGACGATGAAATCGGAGAAGAAGATGAATCGACGGCTCCGGAAGTATCTATCACCCTTGAAGTATATGTGAAGCGTCTCCTCCATCTCAAAGAACTGAAACAGGTCTCTCTGACTGCGGCAATGGAGAGTAATGAAACAAAAATTCGGGAAAAGCTACAGGCAGTCCTCGTCTCTTTGACCAGAGCCTTAACCTTTCCGGAGCAGAGTCTTGCCCATGAGATATCGTGTCGTGAGCAGGCATTGGAAGCACTTAAAGAGATGTATGACGCTGAAGTCATAGACAAAGATGACTATGGTTTGGCTCGTGAGATACTTTACTCCGACTCCACTGAAGAGGCAGAACACCTCCTTGACCGGGTCATCAAACAGAATATTCCTCTCTCCGCACTGGCCTCTTATCACAGTGCCTGTCTGGCTCAGTGCCGGATGGACTTTGGCCGGGCAATGCCCCGTTTTGACAAGGCCATTGAGCTTGATAAAACCAATACCGACTATATCCGTTCCTGTGGATTGCTTGCCCGCCAGCTTTATTATCACAAGAAATCGTTAAACTGCTTTGTTGCCCTGGAAAAATTATTGCGTACAAACGGTGATGACTCCATGGAACTGGCTCTGGCTCGACGCGAACTTGCTTACAGCGCAGCTCTTTCAGGTCTGCTCAAGCAGGCAGCACTCTATTATAAGAAAGCCATGGGAAGCCTTACTCGGCTGGCAGGCAGTGAAAGCCCTGAAATGGGTATCTGCTGGTACCAGATTGGTGTCTTACAGGAGACTCTGGGCAACGATGAAAAGGCAAGGGTGCCGTACAAGACTGCAATGGATATCATGGAAAAGGCCGGAGATGAGTCGGCACTGATCGATATTCTGGACAAACTGGCACGGCTGCAAGTAGAACTTGAAGAGGAAGCAGAGGCAATTGTCCTCTTTGAGCGTCTTGCCGGTATCATGGAAAAGGCTCCACAACCGGATTTTGCCAGTCTGGTGATTGTTTATAACAATCTTGCGGAATCGTACAGAGTATGCGGTAAATATGAAGTTTCAGAAAATTATTACAAAAAGGCATTGACCTTGACCCAGGATCTGCGTGGGCCGGAACATCCGGCAGTGGGCAGCATTTATCAGGAGCTGGCCAAGTTGGCTGACCGGCAGAAAAAGCCGGAAGAGGCAGAAGAGTACAGTGAAAAGGCAACCGCTATCTTTGATCTGGTTCTTGAGGCTCAGGAAGCGGAGGGGGATGGGGATGCGATGCTGACCCTATAACCCGGACTTTCATTTTTTTTAACTCATGAGGGCATTCAGATTTATATGATTCCCGGTATCCGTAGAACAGTTGCCAGTGATCTTACCCTCTGGCTGAGTGTCATTACCAGCATAATCGCAGTAGTATTTGGTCTGTTCTTTTATCTGTACGCAGCCCAGTCGGTTTCCAGAAAACTGACCATGGATGCGCAACAGACTGCTGAGGAGATATCGAGGATTCTGGCTTTACCTCTGTTCAATTATGACCAGACTGGTACCCGGAGTGCTGCTGATACATATCTGGCATCCGGTCGTATAAGCGGCATACATATAGACGCAGAGGGAGTTGGAGAGATTTTCAGCAGTATTTCTTCTGTCTCCTCTTCTCTGCCAGCCATTTCAAAAAGTATCACCCGTAATGGGCTGCTGCTAGGCAGGGTTCATCTTACCTTTGATGATGCTCCTGTTACGGTGGTAAAAAAACAGACCATCAAGCTGACCCTGTTCACTGTTGCGGTTATTCTCCTTATATATATCGTCTGCCTGCGTTTTATCCTGAAGCGAATTCTCGTCACTCCATTGACGAAAATGAGTTCTCACCTCAAGGAAATTGCCAATGGAAAATATGAAGATCGTATGGTTCCACTCCCCCAGGAGGATCTCAACACCATTGTAGTGGCAGCCAATAAGATGTCGGATGAGATAGAATCCAAAACCAGAACTCAGATAGAGAACGAAAGGAACTATCGAGAAATCTATAATGCCACCAGTGATGCAATTTTTGTCCGTGATGCTGAGGATGGTTTCATAGTTGATGTTAATCAAACCATGCTTGATATGTATGGGTATAAAAGAGATGAGGTTTATTCTCTGACGATTCTTGATTTAAGTCATGGTGAGCCTCCCTACTCCAGCAGGGAAGCAGATGAATTATTTCGGAAAGTAGTACTTGAGGGTCCCCAGCTCTATAAATGGTATGCAAAACGAAAGGATGGAACTTTATTCTGGGCTGAAGTGGCTATGAAAAAAACCATTATTGGTGGTCAAGAGGTTATTCTTTCGTTAGTTCGTGATAGATCAAAGAGGGAACAGTTGGAAAGCAAGTTGCGCCAATCCCAGAAAATGGAATCCATTGGTACTCTTGCTGGCGGCATTGCCCACGACTTTAATAATATCCTCTCCGCGATTCTCGGTTATACAGAATTGATTCAACTTAAAACAGATAAATCTTCAAATATTTATAATAATTTACAACAGGTAGAGCTGGCCGCAATACGGGCGCGTGATCTGGTGAAACAAATTTTGACCTTTAGTCGAAAACAACAACCTCACAAACAGGTTCTTCAACTGTCAACGATTGTCACTGAGGCAGTTACCCTTTTTCGTTCCTCTATCCCTGCCACGGTGACGATTGAATTAAAGGTTGAATCCGAGGCAACTGTAGAGGTTGATCCCGGTCAGATTCATCAGGTGATTATGAATCTCTGTACTAATGCGTTTCAATCCCTGGAAAAGGGTTCAGGGAAAGTGATTGTCTCGCTTGCAAATACATTTTTTGATCAATTTGATGTTGATGGAGCTATAGAGCTTGAAGCCGGAGCCTATGTTGTCCTTGAGGTGAGTGACAACGGAGTAGGCATGGATGAAGAAATCCGAAAGAAGATTTTCGAACCCTATTATACCACTAAAGCACTGGATAAGGGAACAGGCCTGGGGCTGGCCATGGTGCATGGGATTGTAAAGACGCACCATGGTCAAGTTACAGTCTATAGCGAGCCGGGGATGGGAACCACCTTTCGGGTATTTTTACCTGTTTCCGATCATGAAAAAATTACGATAACACATATCACCCCTGTTTATACCCCGCCTGGCAATAAAAGAATTATGGTGGTGGATGATGAAGAATCTATCTGTGAGCTGGTTCGGCAGATACTCGTCCATGGCGGCTATCGGGTTGATGTCTTTGCAGATGGGCGTGCGGCGTGGACAGCGTTGTCAGCGGAACCCGCATTATGGGATATGATAATCACTGACCTGACCATGCCTGAAATGACAGGTCTTGAACTTGCTGGCAGGGTTTCACGGTTACGTCCTGATCTGCCGGTTATTCTCTGTACCGGGTATGGAGAAATGATTAATACTGCCACCGTAGAGGAAACAGCAATCAAAACTATTCTAAAGAAACCCGTGAAAATGCGGGAATTGTTGAACGTGACCGCACAGGTACTGCGGGAAAATTAAATTCTCTTGCTCCAGAACAATAATTCGGCATAAATAAATCAGCATAAGGAGGAAAAATGAACCAGAAAATCAGATGGACAGTGTTGCTTGTTGCCATTTTCAGCCATTGCAAACAAAAACTGGCAGGTAATGACCGAAGAGGTGCCGCCCTATAATTTTAACAAGGATGATCTCGATCATGGAATCTGTGCAGATGTTTTATTAAGCCAAATCTTTGCCGTATCGTATTTATATTACGCTAAACAAGACATGAACACTATGCAATATTTATGAGGTCTGTACCAACAAAATGTGTATCTTAAACTGCGATCATTTGCATGAATGTAACAATTATTGTATCTTGTCTAGGATACTTGAAAAAGTGACTCAATCTTGTTTGTTTGATAGGCACCCTTAAAGAATGGATGAAAAAAGAAAAAAAGAACTGGAAAAAATTGGGTATTTTTCTCTGATTTGTTCATTGGCATTAACGCAGCAATCTACTGATATCATATTGCAAAACTGTTCTTCTTTAGAAGAATTTACCTTGCTGGATGAAAAAAGGTTGAATTCTTTTTCAGATTGCGATCCCAATACTATTCAGGAGATCATAGGTTTTTTAGATATAATAGAGTTTAATAAGCACGTTGAGGAGACTATAACAACTCAGGAGAACCTGTCCGTATCCCTTAAAGAACCTTCAACCACTCTCCCGCCGGTTTCTTCAATTCAGGTGGTTGAGGAGTTCAAAGAGCTTGACTGGCAAAACTTAACAGGAATAGCTGAGCTGTCAGTGCGGGCGACCAATGTTTTATTTAATAATTTCAATTCGCTTGGAGAACTTCAAGATATTTCCAAAGAAGACTTATTAGCTTGTAGAAATTGCGGGAGAAAAACAGCAAAAGAACTACTCAGCTTTGCAACAGAAAACCACTCATTACTCGAAAACAATCCACAGACAACGAGTGAGGCTCAACCTACGCTCAAGGATCGTCTATCATCACCGCCAGACGAAGATGCTTTGTCCATCCTGCCGATTTTTTCCAAAAAACAACTTAAAGATATTACCGAGGAAG
>DAOVTM010000395.1 GCA_030633145.1 Desulfobulbaceae bacterium | reverse complement strand
TTGAAGTGGTCAAGCGGGGTTTTAAACGACTTTGCGGGGTCTATGTTGACGGCGGTAACCTGGGCTATGTGACTCCAGATAATGAAAAGATTCCCTATACGGTGCAGATCCGTTCCAATGATGCAAAGGGGGCGGACAACGGGGACGCAGTGGTGGTGGAAATTATAGATTATGGTGAACACCAGCGGATGGTTACCGGTAAGGTGCTGGAAATCCTGGGTTCTCCAGACACGGTTTCCGTACAGTTGCGCATGGCCATTGAACAGTTTTCCCTGGATCGTTCCTTTTCCAGAAAGGTACTCCGGGCAGCGGAGGGTCTTGAGGAGTTGACCGAGGTCAGCGGGAGGAGAAAAGACCTCCGTTATGTGCGGCACGTTACCATTGACGGGGAAACTGCCAAAGATTTTGATGACGGGATCTGTGTTCAGAAGACAAAGAAGGGGTTTCGTCTCTTTGTCTCCATTGCCGATGTCAGCCATTATGTGCGGCCCGGTTCGGTGATTGATCGTGAGGCTTATGAGCGGGGAACCAGCGTCTATCTGCCGGGAACAGTGTTACCCATGCTGCCGGAACGGCTCTCCAATGATCTCTGTTCCCTGGTTCCGGGTCGGGATCGACCGGCATTCACCGCCATCCTGGAATTTGACCGGCAGGGGAAACGGATCGGGGCGAAATATGTCAAGAGTTTGATCCACAGTTATCAGCGTTTTACTTATGATACGGTGAATGCGCTGGTTTTTTTGAATAGGGAGGAGGAGCGGAAAAAATATAAATCTCTTTTGCCCATGTTGACCAAGGCCAAAGAGCTGGATCGTCTGTTGCGACAGCAACGCAAAGAGCGGGGCGCACCCGGGTTCAATATGCGGGAGGCTGCAATTACATTGGCCGGAGATCGGATAGATTCCATAGGTCAGGCTGAACGAAACCAGGCTCATCTGCTGATTGAATCGTTCATGCTGGCCGCCAATGAGGCGGTTGCCGAGACATTGACAGATGCGGGAGTACTTTTTCGGATCCATGAGAAACCGGATTCCCTCAAGATTGATGCCTTTAAGGAGACTGCCGCTGCCATGGGGATGCAGCTGCACGAGAAGAGAAGTGCCGGAAAGGGGAAACAGGAAGTTACACCGTCCTGGTTTGCCGGGGTACTGGCTAATGTGCAGGGGGATGACGCAGAATATGTGATTAACAACCTGCTGCTGCGCACCATGCAGCGAGCCAGGTACAGCCCGGAGAATCTCGGCCATTTTGGTCTGGCAGCGGATTTCTATCTCCACTTTACCTCACCCATTCGTCGATACCCTGATTTGGTCGCACACAGGGTCTTGGAGAACTTTCTCATCGGCAACAAAGACAGCAGGGAGCGAAGAGTCCTGCCCGGAAAAACCAGCCTGGAGGCTGCCGCCCTGCATCTCTCTAAACGGGAACGGGTTGCGGTAGAGGTCGAGCGTAACGCCCATGCCAGGTTGGCAGCGTTATTTCTGAAGGATCGAATAACCGAGAAGTTTTCCGGGGTTATTTCCGGTGTCACCTCCTTTGGCATCTTTGTGGAACTGGCTGAGTATTTTATCAGCGGTGCTGTGCCGATCCGTGATCTGGGGGATGATTATTTTCAGTTTGATGCCACTGGTCATAAATTTATCGGGGAACGAAGCGGGGTGCAGTATCAGCTTGGTGACAAGGTGCGGGTAGAGCTTGTTCAGGTTGACATGCTCACAAAAAGGATTACCTTCTCTCTTGTTGAGGATCTTTAATTTTCGATATTTCCTGGCTGGGAGGCACCAATGAATAAAACAGTAACGATTCAAACTCGTATAGACCCTCTTGTGAAAAAAAATGCCCTGGAAATATTGAATAAACTCAACATTACCATGTCCGATGCGATTTCTATGTATCTTGCTCAAATCGTCTTGCACAAGGATATTCCATTTGAGTTGAAAGTACCCAACGCATTGACTGCGAAAACACTGGAAGATTCCGAAAAGGGAAAAGATCTGCATACTGTTCAATCTCTTGACCAGTTATTTGAGGAGCTTGAGAGTTGAATGTTCATTATACTAGCCGGTTCAAAAAAGATTTCAAGCGGATTACCCGCCAAAATAAAGAGCCGCAAAAGTTAAGAGATGTTATTGAAAAACTGCTCTCAGGAAAAAGCCTTGAAGCTAAATACAGGGATCATCCATTGAGCGGTAATTGGAAAGGACACAGAGACTGCCATCTCGAACCAGATTGGATAATGATCTATCGAATAAGCGATCAAGACCTCTTTCTTGAACGGGACTGGTTCTCATGCAGAGCTGTTTAGAAAATAGTAACGATTTTTGGCATCTTTCATTAGCCAGTCGGAGTCTTTGCTTACCTTATACTTTTCTCTGGTTCCCAAGCGCCTGCGTGGGAACCTTGAAAGTTGGTAGCCCTATAAGAGGTATCAACTTACTTGAGAGCGAAGTGGGATTCTGTCTCAGCGTGGTGACAAGGTGCGGGTAGAGCTTGTTCAGGTTGACATGCTTACGAAAAGGATTACCTTCTCACTTACTCATTCCTCAAAACTCAAAACTGTTATTTTAGAGGTATATTACCATGGAAGAACCAAGCTGGTACATGACATTGCTGTCCAATCCATTTTTGCGCGGCCTGATGATTGGCTTGCTGGTTGCCGTTATCTTGTGGGGGCGGGGATTGTTTAGGAGCCGCAGTCTCAATTTAGAGCTGAAAAAATTGCGCGACCATCTGCAAACCCGTTTTGAAATAGATTCGGAGGAGAATGAACGGCGTAAGACGGACAGGGAACAGCTCAAACAGGAACGGGACAACCTGCGCAACACCCTTCAGGTACTGAACCAGAAACCAGGAAAGCAGGAGATCCGTCAGGCTCAGGTCTATCAGCGGGCTTTGGAGATCATGTTTGAAAAATCACCCGGCTTTGCCCCTGCCTGGCAGATTACCCTCAAGGATGCCGAGGAAGAGATGCGCAGTGCGGAAAGGGGAATTATCCCGTTTTTTAAACGGATGACCAGTTCTACGGCTCATTCACCCCAGGGCGAGGAAAAATCAGAGAAGAGTAAAAAGTATCTGGAGCTTGAAGATCCTGCGCATGGCTGAGGGTTCAACCATGGCAGCAGAAGCGTCTCCAATCACTCTGCTTTCGGGCAGCGGGATTATTCTGGTACGTCCTAAATATCCGGAAAATATCGGAGCATCTGCTCGGATTGCCTGCAATTTCGGAATCGAGCAGGTGACGGTTGTCACGGAAAAAGAACCGGACATTGAGCGGATGCTGAAAATGGCTACCCATAAGGCGGCTCATCTCATCCATTCCATACGGATCACCTCTGAGAGCCGTACTGCTGCTGAACCCTACCATTTTATTGTCGGCACAACTGCCCGGCAGGGCAAGCACCGGGTGCTGGAAAAGACCCCGCGTGAGGTGATGGAGCGATTGGCTCCGCTGGTACCTGGTCACAGGGTGGCTTTGATGTTCGGCCCGGAGAACAGCGGTCTGACCAATGAAGACCTGGATCTCTGCCAGTTTACCTCCACTATTCCCACTGCGGATTTCTCTTCCCTCAATTTAGCCCAGGCCGTGGCCATCCACTGCTATGAGTTGTCAACCGCCCTCCATCAGATAACCACCGCCGTCAATGAGGATGCCTATGCCAACTCCTACGACTTGGAGGGGATGTATGAGCATATTGAACGGGTGTTGACGGAAACCACCTTTATCCGCCACACCAATAAGACCTATTGGATGCGTAATATCCGCCAGTTTCTCAGTCGGACCAGGATTAAGAAGAAAGAGGCCAGCCTGATCCGGGGGGCGTGCAGGAAGTTTCTCTGGCATAGTGAGCAGGCTGAGGATGAAAGGACGTATCCTTGTTAAATTTTATGGAAAACATCCTGTTGTTTCAAGCTATGCAGGTAAGCCGTAGGGTGCGTTTCACGCACCGAAAACGGTTTGAACCATACCCCAGCGGATAAATATCACGGTTCGTGTTGATGCGAATATGGTCATGGTGCATGGAATGCACCCTACCCGGTTGCCCGATTAACCATACATTGTAAAGAG
>DAOVTM010000013.1 GCA_030633145.1 Desulfobulbaceae bacterium | reverse complement strand
TTTTTAAACTGCGTCCTGCTGAACAGTTTGAGACAAATCTCGTCACCAGCCTGCTCATATTCCACCAGTACAGGCAGTTCCTCTGCCCCCGGCGGTATCTCCAGAAATTTTGCGAATTGCGCCCGGAACATATTACGGGGTTCAATTTCCGGGGCAAGCTCCTTGGCGCAACCTGCCAGCAGGAGCATAGTCTCAACTGCGGGGAAGATTGTTTTACCGTTAAAATGATGATCGTGAAACCAAGGCCGGACTGGAATCCGGATATCAAGACGGCTGCTCATCAGGGCGTGGGAAAGGATTGCCAGAGCTTGATAGTCTTGGCATCGATCTCCACCGGAATCCCCTTTTTATTGACCGCACAGTGACGGGTAAAACCGGTGCAGATAATCTCTTCATCCTCGGCTCTGGTAATCAGATAGTCAAATTGCAGCTTGACTAGTTCAATCTTTGCCGGACGGGTGTGAATATACATCAAGTCATCATAATACAGGGGGGTATAATAATTGAGCTCGGTCTTGATGATGGGATAGATGTAGCCGCTGACCTCAATCTCTTTATAGGGATAGTTGGCTCCGCGCATCAGCTCGGCTCTGCCATACTCGAAATAACGCAGATAGTTGGCATGATAGACGACCTGGGAACGGTCGGTGTCCACATAGAGGGTACGCATCTGGCAACGGTGCCAGACCAGGCCGCTGTTTTGATCCAGCCGATGGTCGGGATGCTCTTCCAGTTGTTCCGGGATAAACGGTTTTGGTCGCATATTCTCTATACTCCCCTGAAAACGATGCAGCAGTTGGTACCGCCAAAGCCAAAGGAGTTGGACAACAGATGCTCGTAACTATGTCTGCGGCAGACATCGGGAACCACGTCAATATCGTCAAAGGCTGGATCAGGGATATGATTCACTGTGGGCAACAGCAGGGACTGGTTCATGGCCTCAATGGAAAAGGCCGCCTCTATGGCCGCCGAGGCTCCCAGGCTGTGTCCAACCTGGGATTTATTGGCTGTAATCGGTACTCCGGGCAACTGTTTCCCAAACACCTCACGCAGACATTGCACCTCTGTGCTATCTCCGGTGGGGGTCGAGGTACCATGGGCATTAATACTGCCAATATCCCGGCTGCTGATCTCTGCATCATCCAAGGCAAGATGGATGGCTCGGACTATGGTCTCCTGATTTGGCCGGGTAAAATGTTTGGCATCCGAGGTCATGCCCACCCCGGCAACTTCCGCCTTTTTGCTGAGTCCGAAATGGTCTGCCTTTTCTTCAGCGGCCAGCAGCAGTACCCCGGCACCTTCGGCAAGGACAAAGCCCTTGCGATCAAGGCTGAACGGTCTGGAGGCCTGGGCGGGATCGGTATAGGCTCGATCTTTTTCACCCACCTTGATGGTCGCCAGCATATTGGAGAATCCCTGGATGATCTCCGGTACCAGGCAGGTCTCCACCCCGCCCACCAGGGCAAAATCGCAGTCCCCGTCCCGGATCATACGCGCACCCAGGGCAATAGCGTGATTAGCCGAGGCACAGGCACCCTGGGGGGAAAAGATCGGCCCGGTAAAGCCCAGCTCCATACCCGCCTTACCTGCGGGAAGGTTGGCGCAGACATTGGGTAACAGGTAGGGGCTTACTTTGAAGGGTCCTCGGTTGACATAGTTGTCCATGGCAATACGATAGGCATCAGTGCCATTCAAGGCAGAGCCTATCAGGCAGGCGGTCTGAGGGCCGGTTGCTTCATCCATCTCTAAACCAGCATCTTGCAGAGCCTGCCTGCACATCTCCATGGTCAGGAAGATATAATCGGCATTCCAGATGGAGGCATCTTTTGCTGATATGTATGGTAGCTGCGATGGATCCCAGTCAGGTATCTCCCCCACCACATTGCTGCGACTGCTGGTCGCACATCGAGTCACCCGCCTGAACCCTGCCTCGCCCCGGACTGCCGCCTGCCAGCTCTTTGCAAAGTTGTTGCCAAGGGCGGTGGCAGCCGCATAACCGGTCACAAAGACCTTTCTATTTAAGGGGGCTCGCACGGTCTCTCTCAACCAATCCGTTTAAAAACAGCGCAGCTGTTACAGCCGCCAAAACCAAAGGAATTTTTCAGGACAAACTCCTGCTCAAGGGTACGTCTCCCCTCGGCTACACAGTCTATCTCAATCTCAGGATCAGGCTGATAGTTTATCGTGGGGGGCAAGAGACTGTCCCGCATTCCCTGAAAAGAGAAGATGGATTCCAGCACCGAGGAGGCACCCATGGCATGACCCATCAGGGATTTATTGGCCGTAACCGGAGGCATACTCTGCCCAAACACGGCCTGGAGTGCCTCATACTCAACCTTGTCACCAACCCTTGTGGAAGCGGCGTGACCATTGACGACTGCAATATCTCTGGCCTCGATCTCTGCGTCAGCCAGGGCATTATCCATACACTGCTTGATGGTTTCAAAATAGGGGGCAACAAAATGATGGGCATCTGAGGTCATGCCCCAACCAGCCAGTTCAATGGAATGGGCAAGCCCGTGCCTGCGGGCAAATTCCGGGGTTGCCAGAATGACTGCTCCGGCTCCTTCGGAAATCACAAACCCCCGTCTGTTAAGGGCAAAGGGGCGGCTGGCCGTTTCCGGTGCTTCCTTTTCCTGCCCTTGTTTCGGGATATAGACCCCGTTCATGGTGTAAAAACCAGCAACAATGGGTTCCACCAGAGGAAAATCAACCGCCCCGCAGATAGCCACATCGGCCATGCCTCGTTCCAGGAACATAGCACCAGTAATCATGGAGGTCAGGCCGGTGGCACAGGCCGTGACCGGGGTCATGATCGGCCCACAGGCTCCGGTCTGAATGGCGATCTTGCCGCCCACCATATTGATGCAGGAGTTGGGATTGGCGTAGGGCAGGGGCAATTTGCCTTCCTCGCGCATCCGCCGGTCTGAGAAGAGAACTGCATCCAGACCACCGATAGCCGTGGAATAGGTCACCGCAACCCTGGGAGCCAGCCGGGCATCAATCTCAATCCCGCTGCGCTCCAGGGCGCGAGCCACGGAGAGCATCCCGTATTTAAAAACCGGAGAACTCCAAGAGGCCCGCTGTCTGGCTGTGAGGAAGGGATAATCCAGGTCGTCAATTTCAGGTGCCTGACCAGCTATGCGTACGGGAAAATCATCGCTCAGGGGAAAACGGATCAGCGTGCCAACCCCGCTCTTCCCAGCCAGAGCCTGCTGCCACTGCGCCTCAAGATTCCTGCCCAATGGGGAGATGGCATCATAACCAACAACAACCGGACGTAAACGATTCATGGGAAAGACTTACCAGGGGATAAACTGATAGAGCTTGGCAAACATCTCATACACCTCGATCCAGTTCTGCAAATCATCGGATGTCTTGATGTGCGCTCGCTTATTGACCATCACCCAACTCATGTGGGCCGCTCCGTCCTTGCAGGTGGAGCAATCCCTGGTCTCTGAGGTGCAGCAGCGGTGTACGGTTTCCAGGTCAGATGCCCAGCGGATGAAATTGGTGAGACGTTTGGGCTGGGGTTTGCGAGTGTCTCTGGTTATAGTCACCGAGGGACACTCAGTCCAGCCGAATTTTCTGCCCAGCATTTCGCCGGTGGTGATTACTTTGTGATAATACTTTGAAGAGACCACAGTATCTGGAAACGCATCCAGAATTCCGTCCATCTCCGCCCGGATTGCAACCAATTCATCAGGTTGCCAGGAAAAACCGTTCACATCCTCATCATTGGACAACAGCTGCATGTGTACCTTCAGACCCACGTTCCGGATCTTTTTGACTATGTTCTCTGTCTTGCCCAGCTGTTTCGGGGTAATGGTGTAGAGGTAATAGGCGTGGGGATCGCCAGCATAGTTAGCACTGGAGATTTTGAAGGTGTCCTTGCCGCGCAGGATGATCTCATCTTCGGCATCCCCCCAGAGAGACAGGCCGACCATCATGTCCGGGAAGCGGTCACGATCCACCTTAATTAAACCATTGGTGGCGCAGAAGGTGGGCAGCCGCTTGTAAAAGGCATCAATCCGATCCATGCACAGGGTGGGTTCCCCGCCAATGAGGATGGCCAGGTTGACCCCGCGCTCCATTTCCTTGTCCACAAACCTGTGCCATTTATGCACATCTTTTTCTTCGGCTGCGCGTTCATGTTCGCCGGAGGAGAAGAAAAAACACCCCTTACAACGCAGGTTGCAGCGGTCGGTTACATCGTAAATGGAACTACGGATATTCAGTTTGGAAATCTTTTTATACCGCTCGTACCAGTGGTCGTCGAGCAGGGAACTGACTGTTTTCATCTTTATTTATCAGCTATATTTATGCCCTTTTCCATTGTTGTTTCGGGCTTGTTAACACCAGTTTGACTTTTAAATCTTCCTTAAATATCCATCCCGGTAACATCCTCATTGAGCAGTTCACAACCGTCTTCCCGGACAACCGCCATGTTTTCCAAGCGGATACCGCCCCATTCAGGAAGATATATGCCTGGTTCGATGGTCACCACCATCCCTGCCCGCAGTTTTTTTCTGGAACGTTGCGTCAGGGATGGAGCCTCATGCACGGCCAGTCCTACACCACCCCCCAGGCCGTGTCCAAAGAAATCACCGCATCCCGTATTGCCTTTGACCTTACGGGCCGCACGATCCACATCCCGGCAGATGACCCCCGCCCTGAGTGCCTTGATTCCGGCCAGCTGGGCTTTGCGCACCACCCGCAGCCGTTCAAGATAGGTTTCGTTGGGTTTACCAGCAATAAAGGTGCGGGTCATATCTGAACAGTAGCCGTCCAAAACCAATCCCATATCAATAAGTACCAGTTCACCGCTTTGCAAGATCCGATCCGTGGGAACGGCATGCGGTTTTGCCGCATTGGTGCCAAATGCAACAATGGTGTCAAAGGAGGGTTTTTCCGCCCCCAGCTCACGCATGGTCAGCTCCATGGCCAGCCCAATCTCGATCTCACTCATGCCAGGTTCAATGGTCGAATAGACCAGTTGAAAGACCCGTTCGTTGAGATGTTGCGACTTTTTGAGACCTTTAATCTCCTCTTCACTCTTAATCACCCGCATCTGCTCAACCCGACCGACTATCGGCACCAGTTTCACCTTTATTTTTTTAGCCATTTTTTCCATCCTGAGAGCAGAGGAATGGAGAAAATAATGGCTTTCAAAGGCAAGGGAGCGGATTTTAAGGGCAGGCAGGATCTGCTGGAGCAAGGAAAACAGACCTTTCTTATATTGACGGATGATATACCCAGATGCCTCCTCTTCTGCCTGAAGAAGGAAGCGGGAGTCGGTAAGAAGGAAAGGCGCACCTTTGGCGGGAACGAGCAAGACCCCGGAAGTCTCCTGGATACCGTGATCCGGGGCAGTATAACCGCTCAAATAGCGGCGGTTTGACGGCTCGGTGATGAGCATACCGTCTATTTTTCGCCGTCTCAGGTATGCCTGCAGCTTGACGATATTGTTGTTCATCCAGAGCTTACCTGCTTTCAGGCACTCCCAGTTTCTTGAGAATAAGTGCCAGGGGGCATCGCCTGGTAAAGCCGAATTGAAAAAGATTGACCCCGACAAAGAGGGTAAAAAGCAGAAAATATTTATGTATAAAAATCGGGTTATTGCCACAGTCAACGCCCATGGCAATACTGAGCATGATAAAAAATCCTGCAAGGGTGTGAACCCAGTCTGTTACTATCATGATACTTCTCCTCTAAAAAAATATTTAACTAAATTGTATCGTCTTTACAATATGTGGTTTACTCGTTCCCACGCAGCGCGTGGGAACGAGAGTAGAGTAAAAAAATTCCTTAAAAACTGTAACGCAGCCCGGCAAAGCCGTTGGTGTTGTTCTGGAACATTCCCCAGAAGGTATATTCTTCCTCACCCCAGAAGAGGTTAAATCCTCCATCCAGCAGCCAGTTGTCGGTAATCTTATAGCTGATTTTCGGGCGAACATACCCATCCTCGTCCGAGGGCGAATAATAGACAAACAAGGACAGGGTCAGATTCTGATTCATGAGCAGTTTAGTCAGGCGCAGGCTCAACATCTGTCGATACTCGTCCCTGGCTGCCATGCCCTCGGGTACGGTGCCGGTATAGTTGTCATAGTTGTCGATGACTTCCAGGTAATACTGAAAACCGGCTGTGAGTTCCCGAGCCAGTTCCCGTTCAAAACCTGCCATGAAACGTACCTCTGATGGCTTTACCATGGGATTGGCACCATTCTCATCATGGATGGAATCATAATATCCCGCCTCCACATTACCGATACCGCCAAACAGGGGCGTACGGGCAGAAGCTCCCCACACATTAAGACGGGGATAGCTTGCCTTGCCGTTATCCGCGTCCATGCCTGCCGGCTCTTGCCAGAAACCGGAATAACCGTACAGGGCAGCCTCCACCCCGCCAAATCGGCTGGAAAGACGGCCGGCAATCTCTGCATCGCTGAAATAACGGTTAGGCGCACTGTCCTCCATGATCATATCTCGACCAACTATGGCACCGGCTGCCGGATTGAAATAGGAAAGACGCTCCCCCATGATATACTCTGAACCCTGAAAGAGCGGGGTATAAACCAGATCGAGAGAGTAATCCTTGATAAAAATACCTGTCCTGATGACATTGGATGCCTGCTTGAGGTACTCGTCGTCCCGCCCGATAAAAAAGGACTGCCAGTCCTTGGGAAACATGTCGTTGATAAACAACAGGTCACCGGTTCCCCAGGTAGAGACCATCCGACCCATCTTGACATCCATACTGTCGGTGGGGGAGAAGAAGATGCTCAGATCACGGACATCGCCTGTAACCTCCTCCATAACCGCATCTGCCAGCAGATCCCCCTTGAACTCGACAATAAAGGTATCAAAGTCACGACTAAGGTCAAGTTGCAGCCGTGCCTCACCAAGGCTCAGATCCTTTTCTTGGCTATCGTCAACAAGGCGGCCACCCCAGCGGGTCTCAGCAAAACCGGCCAGGTCAAGACCGTAATTGTCATACAGTCTATCCTTGAGCGGGACTGTCTCTGCCGCAGCCCAGGCGGGCAGCAGGACAAGAGACAGTATCGCCAGCCATAATATAATTATATTCTTCATCATAACTCTGTTCAATTATTATCCATCAAAACTTTTTGTCCATCAATACTCATGCCTATCTTCGTACCGCACGGGGCGGACGGCGCAGGTACCGTTCCGTAAAAATCTTTTCCTTGAGACCGATATCGTACTTGATCGACTTCATCTCCGAGAGGGTTGAACTACCTGCGGCAAGGTCAGTCACCTTGGAGACGGTTACAGTGGGGATGCCATCAAACTCCTTTACCTTCAGAGCCTCAACAATACGGTACTCCTTGCCGTTCTTGTCCAGATAGACCGCCTTCATGGGCAGGAAGTTCTCCTTGTCGATATTAAGTGTATAGGAGGAAAACTCTACACCATTCACATCCCTGGGAGTGCTTTTTACCACATAGAACTTATCGGTAGTCTCGACCAGTTCATGACTGTCTTCAGAGAGATTCCGACCCGATACGTCCTCGTAGAGAAAATTGGTGCCAACAAAGGAGGTTCGCTTGTCAGAGGCTGCAATTCGTTTAACCAGATCCAGGGCTGGCAGGTACACCCAGCGGTCATCGTCCCTGGTCACATGCTTGTGAACCATGAAAACCATCTTGCGTACGTCACTGGGTTTTTTAAAATACACATAGAAGAACTGCTGACCACCGTCTTCCACATCCAAACGGAGGATAACAAACTCTCGAATCCGTTCCCGACCCTGGCTGTCGGTCACGGTCATGGTGACCTCGGCCCGTCCATCATTGGCACTGTAATAGGCGGCCAGGTTAGCCTTGTTGACTATTTCCTCGACATCCGGTTGATCCGGTTGCCCGGCGGCGGCAATAGGAGAAGAAGCCATAAGCAGCAGCATACACAGCAGCACAGTAGTACGTTTCATTTTCATACCTCTATTATTCGTTTGATTAATGATTTCGCCCTTGATCTTACACCGTTTTCCCGCTATTTTCTGCAAACTCCCTAAGTTCTTTTTTAAAGACCCATCCCTGCATCACAGTCAACAGAGCCGGCAGCATCCAGAGGGTGGCCAGGCCGGAATAAAACATAATAGCGGCCAGAAAAACACCCACGGTCTGGTACGGAACCAGAGGAGCCAGCAGCAACGGCGTAAAGCCGATGGAAATAACAATGATATTACGGAGGATAGCCCTGGCCGGTTCATCAAACATATCCTGGATTGCAGCGGCCCAGTCTCCGGTCTTTGCCATCGTCATCCTGGTGCGCTGGAGAAAATGAATGGCAAAGTCAACTGCAAGGCCCAGGGCCAGAGAGGAAAGTACAGCCACCGGCATATCGTAATCCTTACCGATCAGACCGATCACTCCGTAAATAAAGCCAATGGTAAAGGTGAGCGGGATCATGGCAAGCAGACCCCAGACCGGTGAACGGAAGAGGAAGCTCATCATGAGAAAAACCACCGCAAAGCTGGAGATAAAGGACTTTAACATCCCGTTGACCATCTTCTCCTGCCAGACCACATTGATATAGGTAAGCCCGGCCCAGTTATGGTTCAGTTCCACCGGGGGCGGGTTCTTGGTAAGGTATTGGTCGATGTCGGCAATGACCCGCTCCATATCCACATTATCACCGCTTCTGAGCTGCAGCCAGATGTTTGCCCGGGTGTAATCCGGGGTGACCAGATGATAGAGATCATCGGGCTTGTGGCTGGATTCAAAGGATATCAGGGTCTGGGCAACGCCTTCCACGCTGTCTGGGATGGAATAATGGCCTTTGTCGCCTTCAAACAACTCCATGTGTACCTTTTTCACCACGTCACTGACGGTGTTGGACTTACCCACATCCCCTTGCGCGACTAAGTGTTCCTGCAAGTCTGATATATAACGCAGCACATCTGGCCGTTTAAAGACCTCCTTGAGGTTTGCCATCCTCTCCAGGCCGTCCAGGGCATCAGACCAGAGGTCATAGCCCAGTTCATCCTCCATGGCAACCTGGTCAAGTTCGGCCTCCCACAACTTTTTAAGGGTGTCGGCAAGCTCAGTTCCGCTCTGGAGCGTAGGAGCAATCTCCCGAATAGCGTTGATAACCTTTGCGCGAATGGTAGAAGACTCCATGAGCTGCTTATCCAGGGTTCTGGTCAACCAGTCAGCTGCCTGGACACTGGACAGTTCCTTATCTGTGCCGGAAAGGATGAGGTATGACTCATAGGTACCGCCGAAATGGCTGTTCAGCACCCGGTCGGCAACCCTGATCTCATGGCTGCTCTTGAACCATTTCACCGGGTTATCATTGACCTGGATCATGAAGATTCCCACCACCCCAACGGCCATTACCGCAAGGTTAAAGCCGATGACCAGCCACGGTTTGCCCGAGGCCATGCTGCCAATCCAGCGCAGGTGGCGGTTGAGCAGGGATCCCTTGTTATCCTTATTATTTTGATCAACACCACCGCCGAAGTTCTCCAGGCTGGATTCCTTCATCATCATCACATAGGCCGGGATAAAGAGGATGGTGAGCAGCCAGGCCAGCAGGATACCAAGAGCGACAAAGATACCAAAGGCCTGCACCGGCGGGATAGGGGTGAATGCCAGGGAGGCAAAACCTGCCGCAGAGGTCAGCGAGGTAAAGAGCATAGGCTTGAACAGGTGACCCAGGACATGCTCCATGGTTGCCTTTCGATCTTTATTTCTCTGATATTCATCAAAAAATTCCGAGAGGATATGCACCGAATCCACCACAGCAATGGGCATGATAAAAATGGGTATCATGGAACTCATTATATGAAGGGTGTTGCCGGTGCCGATAAGCACTCCCATGGTGGCGATCACCGTACAGAGGGCAATAATCATCGGGGCGACGATGAGCTGAATGTTGCGGAAGAAAAAGAGCATGAGGAGAAAGATCATCAGCATGGCCAGAGGGGCTGTAATAGCCATCTGGACAAACATCTCCTTGCCGAATGTGTCTTCGGCAATGGGAAGACCGGTGATATAAAACTGGTCGTCACCTGCACCCAACTCCTCAATCTTCTCCTTTAACTGTTCACCCACGGCATGGGCAAAATCCTTGCTGGTGATGGGCAGGTAGAGAGCCAGGGCACGACCATTTTCAGAGACCATACTCCCCTTGAGCAGTGGGTTGGACAGGGCGTAATCACGCACCTTGCGTGCCTCCTCCCTGGTTTGAGGAACCTCTTTCATCAGCCACTCAAAACGAACCCTGCCCGGCCCGTCCTGTATAATGTTGTCCACATTACCGGGGGCGACAATGTCCCGACTGACCACCTTTCGCTCTGGATCATCCGGGTCTGCGAGAGTGGCGGCAAAACGACTCAGGGCATCAACTTTTTTTAACGATTCCGGGTTAAAAACACCATCCTGATCTTTCTCATTGACGATCCCCAGAACGACCACATCATGGAGGGTAAAGTCCTTTTTAGTTTTATTGTGAAAGACCCGGACAAACTCGTCCTCAGAGAGCATATTTTCAGGATCCGTATCCACATGAACCCGAACCATAAAGGCACCCAGAACAAGGGTGAAGATGACCATGAGAGCAGTCACCACCTTTGGTCTGTTTAATGAAAACTGTGTTACACTGCTTGCTAGCTGCATATTATTCCTTCTCTCTTATTATAATTGGTCTGCTATTTTCCCCGCAACTTCCCCCTCTGCCCTGGAGCAGAAGAGAAGCTGCATGGTCTTCATAAGTTCTATGACACGCTGATCAGCAATCCGGTTATAGACAAAATTGGCATCTTTGCGGGACTCTACGATTCCCTGGTTGCGCATGATGTTGAGATGCTGGCTGATATTTGCCCCACTGGTCTCCACTCCTTCTCGGATTGCACCTACGCTCAGTTCCCCTCCCTGGAGCAGACAGAGGATCTTAAGCCGGATGGGATGGGATATGGATTTCAATAAATACGCCAGGTCTTCAACCTGTTTATAGACCATTTCGTCCCCTGGAAGATTAATTTTAGCCTGATAGTTAAGAATTAAAGCATTTACTTAAATTATATTAACAGGAATGTCAATCATTTTTTTCCTTCTGAGAACTTTTCTCTCTACAGAGTAAAAGGGTACAGGCAGCAGAACCTCTGCTGCCTGAATCCGAAGCCGGAGAATAGAGCTATTTATTAAAATCAGCCTCGTTACCGGTGTTTTCCTGATAGCGTGTTTCCGGGATTTTATGATAGTGGGGATTAGCAGTTTCATCTGCACCGGACTGATTAAGCGTAGTCATAATACGGCTGGGCATTTTGGTTATCGGCTCCTTCATAGCCACTTCATAAATTACTGATATTGCGAGCAGGACAACGATAGTAATAACCAGCTTATTCCGCTTATGCTCCGTAGGCAGGACAAAGGGAAGGATGGCAACTGCTATCATGATGTATAAATGGTACTGGGCGAGAAGATTCATACAACTACCTCTTATGTAGATAATGTTATTTTTTATCAGCCTTATCCTGTAACCGCTCCTTTTTGGGAAACAGATACAGAAGAAGATAAATAGAGAGACCGATAATAACCAGATACATACCGCCATCCGGCATTGCCCGATTATCAGCCCGTATCAATCCCAGCAGCCCTAGCACTGCCATGAACTGATAGCCCTGAGATTGAAAACGAACCAGCTTGCTCAAGATAAAAAAGTTAATGGCCGGGACAATCAACTCCAAAAGTAAAAGCGGGGTGAATTGACCAACTCCCATGGCATGCATCTGCAGCAGTGCGATAAAATAGACTTTTTTAAAAGTCAACAACAAAAGGACAAGAACCAGCAACCAGTTGAGCCAGGCAGCTTTGGCTCGCTTACGGCCATCAGGGTAGGCATTCAGGTACCAGACCAGATCTTCAAGGTTTTCACTGGTTTGCAATTTTTTACGTATCTGTTCTTTTGATACTCCTTTTTTTAACTCTTCTACCACCTGTTTTTCTAATGGATCAGCCATGCACAGCTCTCCTGCAGAACGGTTCCAAACGGAACCTGTCTTGTATAATTGTTTAATAAAATGGCATCCTTCATATTGGTGCAAAAGTAGTTGACACTTTCGAGGTTGTAACCACTTTTGGTGCATAAAATGCACCCTACAAAGTTCCGTTTATACAACAATGTAGGGTGCGTTTTACGCACCGGTACAAATTACTTGATGAAAAAAGTGTCAACTAACAATTGAAGGATGCCAATAAAATCAGCTTAATTTTACTGTTTTTCAACCTTTGGGTGTTTCACATATTTTTTGATCTCTTCGTAGATCTGATCAGCGGCCGCAAGCAGATCAAGACCGGGATTAAATTCAATAATCTGCGCAGTTTTGAGATTAAAGGCAATGGTCTCCTTTGGCTCATGATATATCTGGGGAATTTCCCCTGGCAGGACTCCATGCATTATTGCGGCCATCACCCGAGCCTGGAACATACCGACATCGAGAAAATCCGCCCGGGCAGAACTCATCAAGGCACCATACTCCACCTCTTCGGCCCCTCTCTGAGACCAGGTAGGTACTTTATACTGGAGCAGGGGTTCCATCAACTCGGTCATGTATTTTTTGTCAATACCGTGGTGGGTGGTTATATACAGGGCATCGATCTCCGGTGCCAGCTGTCGGTGACACTGAGCCACCCCTTGCGCGGCAACACGCTCGCTCACACCTGAATGGGGAGCCTCACAGGTCTTAATGGAAAATCCCTGCTGCCCGGCCACGGTCTCAATATCGCTTAAGGCACTGTAAGTTCTCCCCTCCACAGTGTCTTCATAGACCACCCCCAAAACCTGAAAGTCAATAATATCATGGAAGAGTTCCAGCTGTCTGATGTAACGAAGCGGATCAACCTTGGCGTGAATATGGGATCGACCGGAATCTGCTGCGCTGTCGATGATACCTGATTCAACCGGGTTACTGGTGGACATAACCATGGTTGGTACACTATGGCTATCATTGGCCAGATCCTGACCGGCCCAGGTTCCCATGGCAATGATCATATCAAGATCACCCCTGTTGAGTCGTTCAATAATTGCACCCTGATTTCGTATTCTGGTCTCCTGCTTCCATCCATTATTCCAGTAGGCATCTCCAACAAACTCGATAAAGTCACTGCTGCTCCTGGCAGACAACCACTGCCAGATATAATCGGTTTCAATGGATTCCGGCTGTTCAGGCAATTCAGCAGGTTCCATCCAGCCCATCTGCATCAACCCCGTGAGCAGGGCTCGAAGTTGGTCAGGGTAGTCCACATACGCCCCGCCCTGGAGGTAGCCGACCCGCCACTTCTTTCCCTGGTTAGTCGTCGGTGTACCATCATCTGCCTGGTTCACCCCCGGCAAAAGGAACAGGACGAACACAAGGATAACGATAAAAATCCGCCATCGTCTGGTATCAGTATATGCCATTCAGGTGACTCCTGATGCCTTCAATCTGAGCATCATCATTGCAATATCATCGGATTGGGGGGCAGCACCGGCATGTTCCTTTACATGCTCCAGAATTCCGGACACGACCTCCTGCACCGGCTGATCAGCCAGAGCAGAATAATCACTGAGCAGCCTGCTGTCAGAAAAAAGTTCCATGTCTGAGTTCATAGCCTCGGTCACCCCGTCGGTATAAAGAAATAACGACGCACCAGGCTCCATGGTCAGGGAGATCTCCTCATACTCCAACCCCTCCATTGCCCCGACAATGGGTCCGCTCAAAGTATCCCGGTAGGATGAACGGTTACGGGCATCTGTGAAAATCGGCGGATTATGCCCCCCATTGGCATAGCGCAGAACACCGGTTTTGACATTAAGGATACCGATGATCAGGGTGACAAACATGGCTCCGGGATTATCCTCACAGAGAATCTCGTTTATCCGGGTCATCATATCTGCGGGCGATGGGTTTCCCCGCGCACCATGTTTGACCAGCACCTTGGTTATGACCATAAACAGGGCAGCAGGTACCCCCTTATCCGAGACATCTCCCAGGGTAAAACAGAGATGCTCATCGTCAATAAAGAAAAAATCATACAGGTCACCGCCCACCTCCCGCGCCGGTATCAGGTAGGCGTAGAGATCAATCTCTTCATGCTCCGGCGTAAAGGTAAAATTGGTGGGCAGGGTACCCAGCTGGATATCTCTGGCAACATTTAACTCACTCTCCATCCGTTCATTGCGGGCGGTTGTTGCCACGAGTTTTTTAATATTAGCCTGTAATTCCGTAATCATGAAGCCAAAGGCACGGGCAAGACGGCCAGCCTCATTATTAACGGCAACAGGCAGCATGGCCAGCAGGGCTTTACTGTCCCCTTTGCTGAAATCATGGGAGGGGAGCTGCTTAATCTGTTCTGTCAGAATCTGTAAGGGACGGGATATCCTTGCCACCAGAACAACACAGAGCAACAGGCTGAAGAAGAAGATGCCAGCGATGATGTAACTCTGCCGGGCTATCAGCTTATTTCCAGGCCCCTGAATCTCAGCCACTGGCAGAACAATGGAGATGTACCAGTCAAACCCCCGAAACCAGGTCGTATAAACCGCATACTTCTGCCCCAGCCCGTTCTTCTGTCTGTTAAGGGACATATAGGGATAAGTGATGCTTTCATCCTTGCGAGCCGTGTCCATGAAGGAGTCAAGATAGCTCTGGCCGGACTGCGGATTGACAGCGGAAGCCAGGTACGCAGTAGTCTCCTTATCCGGGGATACAAGGATCTGTTTACTGGAGTCAAAGACCAGAACAAAACCTGATTGAGCAATGATCAGATCCGTAAAGTCATGCTGCATATTTCTGATGATCCGCCGGATACTCTTTTCCTCTTCTTTAAGCAGGGAGCTGACATCCGCAATTGCCGCCAAGGTGACATTCCATTTTTTTAAGGGCATGAAATAGCCCAGCTTCCATACCCCCTGGTTATTATCTCTTGCCCTGGCAAGCTGGAACACGGCATATTCACCTGTTCTGCTCAGTGAGGAAACAGTTAACTGCTGCGCCAGGCTCCTGCCCTTCATATCCACAAAGGAGGTAATGGAACTGCTGTTGAGCAGTGGATGGGAGGAGAGCAATGCCTGGCCGTTTTTGTCGTAGAGCAGCCAGCTGACCTCGTGGTCAAGGAGAGAAGAGTGGAACCACTCTGACGCTATTTTCTGAATGGCATCAGAGTGGGCAGCACCACTGACCTCTTTCTTCTGCTCAATCTCCTGCAACAGATCTGCCGCCTGTGCCTGGTGCATGGCTATGGCCAGGCTGGTTAAGGACTTGAGTTTTGTCTTTAAATGACGAATTGCATCAACCTTGGAATAGAGCAGTTGATCGTATTCATTTCTGATACTGAGCTGAATAAAATGGGAAATATTTTCTATGGAGGCCTCTTCCCGGTCAAGAATGGCTCTGCCCACATCACGGTGGGTAAAGTACATAATAGTGATCGCAGTGATCAATATTATAAGGGTGATAAAGAAGAGTATCTGGGCACGGAAGGTGGTCAGCATGGGAATATACTCTGCAAATAAACAGGCTGGCTCTTTCCGATTGCCGCACCTGAGTGCGGAAATCGAAAAGGGCGGTTACAGCTCAATTATATTAAAAACTGAAGCCGACTGTCATGTAACCGGAAGTCTGGGAGGTTTCCGACTCCATATAGATCTGTCCCAGGGCTATCCCCTCAAGAGTCTGCCGCTGTGTACCGTCAACCTCGATGGAGGTGTACTGAAAACCAGCCTCCAAATACCAGGTTGGGAGGAAATTGTACCTGCCAGATAGATCCAGCATGAAGGCGGAGCCGTCCATATCGCCTCGGGAGACCTTGTCCCGCAACAGGTGATGATCTTCATCCTCAGCACCGACAAAGGGAGAATAAGAGATCATCCCTGACAGAGAAATCTGGGGCGTGATCTGAAAGTCGGAACCGATCAGGAAGTAGAACATATCATAGGTAATGTCATAGGTAATTCCTATGGTTCCATCTCCCTCATAATAATAACCATCCCGCCCGGAAGGGGAAAACTGCTGGATCAGCTGAGCCTGGTAGTCAAAGTTCTGATACATATACCCGACTCCGGTATAGAACTGTATGGGTTTGGCCTCATAAAATACCCACTCGGCATCAATATCAAAGATAAAGGCATCAAAACTTGTGATAGCGGAATCGGAATAGACATCAAGTTGACCAGGAGAACCCAGGGTAAGCCAGTCCTTGTCAACCATAGGATCATCCGGCTCACTGATATTTGTCTTTACGGTACCATTAAAACGGAAGGCAGAGCCGAAGGTCAGACCTGCGTCAAACCTGGTCAGCCAGATATCCATGGGCCAGGCAAGCTCGCTGATGGGAAAATGAACCGACTCGAAACTGCCATCACCGTACATTATATCCCCGCCAATGGCATAGGTTGTATCGCCACTCATGGTCTCAACCCCGATATCAAAATAAAAGCCGATGGGGTGGTCATCAGCCATTCCGACCTCTGCTCCAGCCTCGTTCGCATTGAACAACAATCCTGAACTGATCAATCCAAGCGTGAGTGCTGCTGCCTTGCCTATACAGGTGTATTTCATTGAATTTTCCCCCTTATGTTCTGGATGACTACTCCATAAAATGATCTTTAATTGCTCTTTAATTGATCTTTACAATGCTTGCTTCCACGGTGAAACGCAGGAGCTAACACAATATATTAGCCGTTTGATTATTGTTTTGCAAGCTAACCTGTTATTTTTATCTCAAATTATCAAAATTCCTGTACACCGCCTGAGGATGAACAGTAATCAACGCTTGGATCTGCCGCTCCGTTCCCGGAAAAACAGGCGGACAGGAACCTGGTGCAGACCCAACCCCTCCCGGAAGCGGTTTTTCAGAAAACGCTGATAGGAAAAGTGGATTCCCTTGGGAAAGTTGGCAACAACAGCAAAGGAGGGCGGCGCAGTATCTACCTGGGCTGTATAGTACAGCTTGAGCCTGCGTCCGCGATACATGGGCGGCTCGTGGTGATTGACTGCCGCTTCCAGCAACCGGTTGAGACTGGAGGTCGGGAAACGCTGATTAAACTGGCGGTACATCTTGCCCACTTGCGGAAAGATTCGTTTAATCCCGTAACCGGTCTTGGCTGAAACACGAAGAACCGGAGCAAAAGGAATAAAATTGGTTGCCAGGCGAACCTCTTCCAAAAGCCAGTCTTTCTTTTTCTTATCATCAGCGATCAGATCCCATTTATTGATCAGAATCAACAGGGCTCGGCCATGATCCTGGGTATAGCCGATGATCTTGGTATCCTGCTCGGTGATGCCCTCTTCCGCATCAATGAGAACCATGGCGATATCGCAGCGACCTAGAGCCTTGAGAGCCTTGAGGATGGAGAATTTTTCCAGCTTGTCTGTGGTCTTGCCCTTACGGCGGATCCCGGCAGTATCAATGAGCAGGTAGTTATGGGTATCCCTGGAAAGCAAGGTGTCCACGGAATCCCTGGTAGTACCGGAGACGGGAGAGACCACCATCCGCTCCTGCCCCATAATCGCATTGATCATGGAGGATTTGCCCACATTAGGCCGCCCGAAAAAGGCCATCCGGATGGTGTTTTCCGGCAGCTCAATTGGGGCATCTACCTGTTTCAGCTCAGCAGTCAGTCCGTTCATCAGGGTGGCAAAACCGTAACTATGATCAGCAGACAGAGCCCATAAGTTATCTACTCCCAGTTCCCAGAACGGGGTCAGCAGCTCAATCTCCAGATCCGGGGCATCAATCTTGTTGACCACATAGAAAACCTGTTTTTCCGTGCGCCGCAGGAGATCAACAATCTCAAAATCACTGGGGGCAACCCCCTGCCTGCCGTCCATGAGGAAAAGAATAACATCCGCCTCTTCAATAGCCTGCATTGCCTGGTGGCGGATATGCTCACTAAAATGATCGTCAAGATTGCCGGTTCCATCATCAATGCCGCCGGTATCCACCAGGATAAAGGGGTGTTCTTCCCAGTTTACACGGGCATAATGGCGGTCACGGGTCACGCCGGGAGTGGGATCAACAATGGCATCACGGCTGCGGGTGATCCGGTTGAAGAGGGTTGATTTGCCCACATTGGGACGACCAATCAGGGCTACCAGGGGCTGGGAATTAGATTGCAAGGTATTGTATAAGCTCCTTAACGTGTAAGAGCATGGTCAGTAGTTTTCATATTATATTCCATACCCATCAATTTTGCCTGCGCAGTTTCAAGTATAGAGTCTCGAATATACTTACTGATCTCCAGTATTTCAATGCCGATTATCTCTCTTTTTTCATCCAGCTTCAAGGTAATATTGGGATTGATTTCCACGCTGAAGGCAAGCGAGCCTGCGAGACTCCGTCAGTAGGAACCAGTGAAAAGGAGGTTACACGCCTGACCAGCAGAGCTATTGGTATTATTGGGTCAATAAATTTATTATGTGATATTATGCGATTAATCATTATGGCACTTGTTTAACTTTACTGCGCAGAGTCTCTATATGTGCTTCAATAGCTCCTTTGTTATAATTCCCCTGATACCCCATTCTTTGGAAAAAGGACAAACTAATTTCCTGTTCTGATGGTTGATATGATGAATAATTTGCATTCATGCTCCCCATAATACCTATCATCATTCTTTGGAACAGTGTGCTATCATCGCTGTGAACCCAATCGTATCCCAACCGACCTTTCAAGTGCGTGTTGCCTTTTCCTTCAACAATGATTCTGGCTAATGCCGAAAAAGATTCTTGCTCTCTGCCATTTTTGATGAGCAACTGACTACCTCGGTAAACAATAATACCATTTTCATCATTTAATAGAAGATGTGCTAATTCAATCTGACGATTCTCTGGCAAAGAGAATGCATATTTGATTCCATCAGGATCTTCTTTTGATAGGAAAATTTTTAAATCATCATTTGCAAATACTAAATTTGGGATACTTATGATAACAATCAAAGCTAACAAAGAAAAAAATTTATTCAATTTGAGGTTCCTTTTTTCATTTACACATAACGTTTTGTTAGCAAATTATTTAAGTTCTCCAATGAACTATTTTTTTACCACAATGTCAGATGGCTAAATTTGTTTCATAACCTTTGACTTCAAAGATTTCTTTCCTTACTGCATGAACAATATTTTTTTACCAATTAACGATTAATCCAAAATGATCAGATAATCGAACTCCATATTGAACGTTATCAATGGAGTTTATTGTTAGTGTTTTGTCAACGCCTTGCGTTGAAATATGATCAATTGCTTGCTTTTCAATGGGAAGTATCACGTCCTGTGACTGAATTTTATAATTTTGAAAAGTTGACATTAATAACTCAAACGCAATTTTAGTACTATTTTTTTTAGGAATACACTGGTTGTAATCCCCAACAACTATCGTGGGTTCAGATAGTTGCTCTAAATATCCCTTAAGGCCAGCAAGATATGCTAAATGATCTTCCCATATTTTTTTATCTTTTCTGCCGCTCCTT
>DAOVTM010000320.1 GCA_030633145.1 Desulfobulbaceae bacterium | reverse complement strand
TTTCCACTGGTTCCTACAGACGGAGTCTGTGGGAACGGAAACTGACGCTCCAGCGGTCGATGCGAGACTCCGTCTGTCTCGCATCGACCGCTGGAGCGGTCATTCAAAGTTACCACGCAGGAGCGTGGGAACCAGGGGCAATATGAGTTATCTGATTAAAATTGCGATTTGTCCAGCCTTAAGTTGGTAGCCCAATATGAAAACGATTTTTTACGAGGTCTGTAGATAATCAAAAAGGAAGGCTTTTTCAACCTATCCACAACGACACACAACATCTTCGCTGTTTCTCTGCAACACTCTCCTCTTTTAACGCCACATTTTTGGTGGATCTTTTGCGCCACCTGCCGGTGTAAAAATACGGAACAACTCTACAACATCAAGCAATCTACCATTATAAATGATGAAATAACAATATGTTGAGAATAGAAAAAAAAATTCACCGTTATTTTAGACTCTGGCATAAATACTGCAACATTGAAGACAAAGAAAATAAAATCCATCATAAAGAATAAGGAGAACATCATGAAAACTAATAATGCAAACACCACGACTGAAGCAAGAAACAACGAAGTCAACTATGAAATCTCAAGATTTGCCTTAAACGTAGGAATAGTCATGGCAGCACTGATAGGAATCTGGGGTGCAGCATGTTTGATCAGTGGACTGACAGCAAACGGCGTTGGTGGAACGGTAACAGCTTACCTGGGTGCAGTATTGGGAATGTAGGGCAAAACGACAACAAAATATTTACCTCAATATAAGGAGAACAATCATGGCCGCACAGACAAAACAGACAAACACCGCTGGTAAAGTAGTTCTTGGTTTTGGCGCACTGATAGGATTATGGGCAACAGCAGCATTGATCGGTGGCTTGGGACAGGCAGGGTCAATAACCGAATTGGTCAGTCAATACATGGTAGCCACTGGAATGATTACCCCGCTGCACACCTTGGTTGATTACTACACCCACATCAAGGGCATTGAATACCTGATCTGTGTAGCCTTTTTTGTCGCATTCCCGGTCTTCTTCACCTATGTAAACAAAGAGAAGAAAACGGACAAGGTGCAGATCAAGGCATAAAGCTGGAAATTGGCACAAAGCACAAGAGTTGGAAGAAAAAGCCGGATAGAAATATCCGGCTTTTTTTTGTGTTTCCTTATATTTTGTATGTCCTTATAACAACTTGCTAACCATTGCCTTGGCCTCATCCTGGATACGGGCAAGATGCGCCTCGTCGATAAAGCTCTCTGCGTAAATCTTGTAAATATCTTCCGTACCCGATGGACGCAGCGCAAACCAGCCGTTTTCAGCAACGATTTTCAGGCCGCCGATGGGTGCATCGTTGCCCGGGGCATTGGTCAGGATGGCCTTGATCGGTTCACCGGCCAGGGTATCCTCTTTGACTGCGTCCGGGGTAAGGTTTTTGAGAATGTTCTTCTGTTCAACCGTTGCCGGGGAATCAATGCGGGCATAGATGGGCGCGCCAAAGCTTTCGGTGAGTTCCTGGTAATGGATTCCCGGATCCCTTCCTGTTTTGGCGGTGATCTCGGCGGCCAGCAGGTTGAGGATGATCCCGTCCTTGTCAGTACTCCAGACAGAGCCGTCCTTTCGGAGAAAACTGGCTCCGGCACTCTCTTCTCCGCCAAAGAATATTGTCCCGTTGAGCAAGCCGTCAACAAACCACTTGAAGCCCACCGGTACCTCCACCACCTTTCGCTTCAGCTTTGCTGCCACCCGGTCAATGATCGAGCTTGAGACCAGGGTCTTGCCAATATTGAGATCCTCCTTCCAGAGGGGACGGTTTTGCGACAGGTAAGAAATGGCAACGCTGAGATAATGGTTGGGATTCATCAACCCAACGCTCCTGGTGACAATACCGTGCCGGTCAAAATCTGTGTCATTACCGAAGCTGATAGCAAAATCATCTTTCATCGCCACCAGCCCAGCCATGGCATAAGGGGAGGAACAATCCATCCTGATCTTGCCGTCCTTGTCGCAGTGCATAAAGGAAAAGGTTGAATCCAGGGTGTAGTTAAACACCTCCATATTAAGCCCATAATGTTTCCTGATGGCCTGGTAATAGGCCAGGCCGGAACCACCCATGGCATCGGCCCCGATATGAACCTTGGACTGGGCAATAACCTCCATGTCAATGACGCTGTCCAAGTCAGAGATATAGGGTGTCATATAGTCGTACTGGTGGACATTCTCTGCCTGCAACGCTTCCTGTACAGTCACCGCCTGAACCGATTCCAGCTTGTTTTCCAGGATCTGGTTGGCTCGATCCTGGATCAGGTCGGTCACATCGGTATCCGCAGGGCCTCCATGGGGCGGGTTGTATTTGAACCCTCCGTCCGAGGGAGGGTTATGGGACGGGGTAATGACAATGCCGTCACAGGCAGGTTTATCCGGCCCGTTGTTTGTCAGGATGGCATGGGAGATAACCGGGGTAGGGGTATAACCGTAATTCTCCGCAATACACACCGTAACTCCATTGGCGGCCAGTACCTGCAGGGCAGTCAGTTGAGCCGGCCAGGAAAGGGGATGGGTATCCATTCCCATGAACAGGGTACCGCTGATCCCCTGCTCCCGGCGGTAATCACAGACCGCCTGGGTCACGGCAAGAATATGGGGTTCGTTAAAACTACGCTTCAAGGAGCTGCCCCGATGTCCTGAGGTGCCGAAGCTGACCCGCTCTCCGGCTGTTGCCGGATCAGGGGTCAAGGTGTAATAGGAGGAGATCAGTTCAGCCACATTGACCAGGATAGATTTTGGGGCGAGTTTGCCCGCCAGGGGGTGGATGCTCATGATGTCTCCTGTTGTCTCAAGGAACAGGGCGTTCCCTGATATGGTTAAATAGGTGTTTTGTTTTTGTTACAGTTGATCAGACGAGCGATACCTCTGCCGCCCCTTCTACTGCGGCTCGAGCCAGGCTAGTGATAGTCTCCCAGTCTCCCTTGGCAATGCTATCCATGGGAACAACCCATGAGCCACCTGTGCAGAGAACATTTTCCAGGGCCAGATAGTCGAGATAATTATCTGGAGTAATACCACCGGTGGGACAGAAGGAGGCATCGGGAAACGGACCGTTAAGGGCTTTCAGCACCGGGATGCCTCCTGCGGCCCTGGCCGGGAAGAACTTAAACTCGGTAAAACCAATTTCCAGACCACACATCAGCTCGGATGGCGTGGAAATACCCGGTATAAGAGGAATAGAGCAGTCACAGGCAGCCAGAAGCAGGTTCTGGGTCAGGCCGGGACTGATGGCAAAGCTGCCGCCTACCCAGGAGACAGCCTGCAGGTCATCGGCACAGGCTACGGTTCCCCCGCCGACAATCGCCTCTGGTACCTGTTCGCTTATCAGCTGGATGGCATCCAGGGCAACACTGGTTCTGAGGGTGACTTCCAAGACCTTTATTCCGCCCGCCAGCAGAGCCTGTGCCAGGGGAACCGCATAGTCTATATCTTCAAGCACTATCACAGGAATCACCGGGCCAGCGGTGAGGATCTCCATGGGCGTTATTTTCCAGTCTTCAATCATCGCTATCTTATCCTTTTCCAGTTGAGAATGGCGAGTTGCTTTTCAAGAGGATATACTGTCCACTCATAGTCTCTACTCATTATCAATTAAAAATTTTCCATGAAAAAATGCACCAGCACCCTCATCCGCACCAGCCAGGTTGATACGCAAGGCACCAATGGCATGGTGACCGTCCTGTAATGGATTGCAAAGGGAACCTTACTAAAGTTGAAAGTTATTCTACGCCACTGGGATGGGGTTGTCAAATTAAGGTTTGCTTATTTTTTCCTTTCTTATCCGGGAACCAGAATAACAAAGGGGAGACTGTGCCTGGACAGCCTCCCCTATGCTCCATGGGTTTATGAGAACGATTAGACAGCCTCTCTGCCTCGTTCTCCGGTTCGCACCCTGAGGACATCATCCACCGGCAGGACAAATATCTTGCCGTCACCAATTTTGCCGGAAAGAGCGGCATCCCGAATGGTATTGACAACCTGTTCTGCAACCTCCGCAACGACCACCAGTTCTATCTTGAGTTTGGGGTTAAAGTCCACCTTGTACTCTGTACCACGATACATCTCAGTATGCCCCTTCTGACGGCCATATCCCTTGACCTCGCTGATGGTCATACCGGTAATGCCGACATCCTGTAATGCCTCCTTGACCGAATCAAGCTTATACGGCTTGATAATTGCCTCTATTTTTTTCATGCTGTTCTCCTGTTTTCTGATAGTGTATTCCTGAGCCTGTTAATCTCTGCTGAATTCCGGGTACGCCTCCAGGCCGCACTCGGCAATATCGACTCCTTCCATTTCTTCCTCTTCACTGACCCGGATGCCCATCACAACCTTTAGAATCAGCCATACAATGATTGAGGTGGAAAAGGTCCAGGCAAAGATGGTACCAATTCCAATCAACTGTTTGATCAGGCTGCCATCCTGGTTAGTGAATGCAACGGCTATCAGGCCAAAGGTACCGGCCACCCCATGTACGGAAATAGCACCCACTGGATCGTCAATCTTTGCCTTGTCGATAAAGACGATGGAGGGGACAACCAGTAGTCCGCCGATAATGCCGACCATCGTGGCCACACCCGGTGACGGGGTCAGGGGTTCGGCGGTGATTGCCACCAGTCCGGCCAAGGCACCGTTCAGGGCCATGGTTAGATCAGCCTTGCCAAACCAGACCCTGGAAAGCAGCAGGGCTGCGACCAGGCCCCCTGCTGCCGCAGTGTTGGTATTTACAATGATCATGGAAACCGCATTAGCCTCTGTTATATTGCTAATTTTCAGTTCTGAACCTCCATTAAAGCCAAACCAGCCCATCCAGAGGATAAAAGTTCCAAGTTTTTCCATTAGAAGATTACAGCCGGGGATGGCCCTGACCCTGCCGTCTTTACCGTACTTGCCCAGCCTTGGGCCGAGAATCAGAACTCC
>DAOVTM010000006.1 GCA_030633145.1 Desulfobulbaceae bacterium | reverse complement strand
GTAGGGTGCGTTTCACGCACCGAAAACGGTTTGAACCATACCCCAGCGGATAAATATCACGGTTCGTGTTGATGCGAATATGGTCATGGTGCATGGAATGCACCCTACCCGGTTGCCCGATTAACCATACATTGTAAAGAGGATACGAATAAATCATATAAAAAGATGCAATTATATAATCTTGAATTTACCGAGCAGGAAATAAACGCCGCAGTGGCCCAAGACAGGCTGCTGTCCATGGAGATTGAGTTCAGCCGTGTCTGCAATTTTCGCTGCTCCTACTGCTATGTTCCCGAACGGAAGGATTGCATTAACGAGCTTTCCCGAGATGAGATTAAAAATGTCATTCTCCAGGCAAAGGAATTAGGGGCTGGCAAGATAATCATCCTGGGCGGCGAGCCGACCATCTATCCCCACCTTGCTGAAATGGTTATGTTTCTTGCCAAGCAGGATTTTGAGATTGAGATGTTCACCAACGGCACCGGGATGAACAGGGAGTTGGCGACACTCTGTGCGGAACTGCATGTCCGGGTGGTGTTGAAGATGAATTCCCGTGACGCAGAAATTCAGGATCGACTGGCCGGAAGAAAGGGAGCCCATGGGATAATTGAGAAGGCTCTGGTCATGCTCAAGGAGGCAGGATACCCGGCAAAAGATAAATTCCTCGCCCTGTCCACCATCATCTGTCAATCCAACTATGCTGAACTGGTGGAGATGTGGCAATGGCTGCGGGATCAAAACATTGCACCCTATTTCGAGGTACTGACACCCCAGGCCCATGCCCTGGAGAATAGCTGGCTCCAGGTTGACTCAGCTCGGCTGAAAGAGCTGTTCAGTGAGCTTTCCCGGATTGATCAGGAAAAATACGGTCTTAACTGGGAACCGCAGCCCCCGCTGGTGGGTAATAAATGTATGCGCCACCAAGTCTCCTGCCTGGTCACCGCAACCGGTGATGTCATGCCCTGTGTGGGAGTTACGATCCCTCTGGACAATATCCGCAACAGCAGGCTGGAGGACATTCTCAAAAACAGCCAGGTAATCAATGATCTCAAGAATTATCGGGAGATGATCAAGGGAGAATGCCGGGACTGTGACAGAGCCCATGAATGCTACGGATGCCGAGGTGCTGCCTATCAGCTGACCGGTGATTACCTGGCCTCTGATCCTACCTGCTGGCGGAATCAGGAAAAAGAGAACAGTTGATCAGCTAGACTGAGCTGTTGGATTATTCCCTGCGCCGCAAGGATATTTTTATCATTGACAGAAACAGGGATTGCATTTTAAAATGATTATTCCCCTTACTTAAAATGAAGCGGAGGAATTCATGTTCAGCAAACAACAAGGTAAAACACTGCTGCGCCTGGCGCGACAGAGCATTGAGGTGGAGTTGGGCATCACTGCAAATGATTCGATTCCTGATGAGGCACTGGACGACCCTCTCCTCCGGCAGCACCAGGGAGTCTTTGTCACCCTCAACAAGAAAGGCATGCTGCGCGGCTGTATCGGCAGCCTGCTGGGGGTGGAGTCAATAGTCGATGGGGTGCGCAGACACGCAGTCAATGCTGCTATCCATGACCACCGCTTCCCCCTCCTTACCACCAACGAGGCAGCCGAGGTAGAGATTGAGATCTCTCTGCTTACTCTGCCGCAGGAACTGGAATACAGCGACGGGGTCGACCTGGTAAAAAAACTGCGCCCCAATATTGACGGGGTGATCCTCAAGGTGCCGGGCGGAACAGGGGCAACCTTTCTCCCCCAGGTATGGGAGCAGCTACCCATTCCGGAGATGTTCCTGGATCAGCTCTGCCGCAAGGCCGGTCTGCCTGCCCAGAGCTGGCTTAATAGTAAACTGAGCAGTAAATTGAGCGAAAAACTGCGGGTGCAAACCTATCAGGTAATCCATTTTACCGAGGCATCCGCATAAGCGAACTGGAAAAAAATATGAAAGAAATCGTTTTACCCACAGAACTGTCCCATGAAATCGCAGAGATATACAAAGTCATGCAAGAAGAGTATGAACAGGTGGCCGAGCGAATCACCCTGAGCTGTCTGGACTGTTCGGACAACTGCTGTGACTCCTGGTTTCTCCATTATACCTACTGTGAATGGGCCTACCTCTGGGAGGGTATCAGACGGCTGGACAACGAGACCCTGGATCTGATCGTTGAACAGGCAAAGGAGTATGTACGCGAGGCGGAAAGGATCTCATCGACCGGTAAACGTCCCCAGCTGATGTGTCCCCTTAACAAGGATGGACTCTGTGTCCTCTATAAGCACCGGATGCTAATCTGCCGTATGCACGGCACCCCGGCCACCCTTACCCGCCCGGACGGGCAGAACATGCGTTTTCCCGGTTGTTTCCGCTGCCAGGAGATCACCGGAGAGCGGTATGAACAGGACAGCACTGCCCCGGCCATGGATCGTACCACCATCTTTCGCAGGCTGGCCGCCCTGGAGTCCAGGCTGATGGGGGAACGCCGCCACATCTATCCCAAGGTCAAAAAAACCATTGCCGAAATGATCGTACAGGGACCGCCCGCTGTGCAGACTCCCCATTGTGAACGATGACTTTTTTCTCAAGACAGACATCGTAAACATCCTTTGAATTCGTGTTGATTATTGGAAATTTTCCAGAAACAACACAGCGGGTTAGAGTATTGAGTTGTGAGTTATGAGAATTGAGAAAAAGCCGTGCGAGTCCTCATTACTCAGACCGACCAATGTCCATTTATAAGCGAATATATTGAAAAAACAAAATTTTCGCATTTCTCATGTTTGTATTTTCGAGGTCTGAAAAAGCCATGCTTCAGTTCATTACAAACACTTGCAACCAGGTACTGGCCGGGATTTCGCTTGATCGCCGCACCGCAGAGCAGCTGGCTCTTTGTCCGGATCAGCAGCCCATCTGGGCAACCGCTGACGCACTGCGCCAAGAGGTGATGGGCAACGAATTCCATCTCTGCTCAATTATAAATGCCCGCAGTGGCAACTGTTCCGAAAACTGTCGCTTCTGTGCTCAGTCTGCCCGTTACCAGACCGGAGCTGCCGCCTACGACCTGATCGAGCGCACAGAGGCCATGCGCATGGCTCGGGACAATAATAATCACAAGATTCGCCGCATCTCCCTGGTGACCAGCGGGCATTCTGTGGATGAAGACAGCCTGCATGAGCTGGGAGAAATGTACCGGGAGATTCAGGAGGAGACCTCAATGCACTGCTGTGCCTCCATGGGATTTCTTGATGCACAACGGGCAGAACAGCTCAAGGGTATGGGGGTCAGCCGCTACCACTGCAACCTGGAAACCTGCCAGGAGCGGTTTGCGGCAATCTGCACCTCCCATACCTGGCAGGACAAGGTCAAGACTCTGCAAACAGCCCGCACAGCCGGGATGTCGCTCTGTTCAGGCGGTATTATCGGCATGGGTGAGTCAATGCAGGATCGGATCGTACTGGCCCTTGAGCTGCGCGAACTGGGCATCAAGTCCATCCCCATCAATATCCTGGTTCCCATTGAAGGCACCCCGCTGGCCGAGCTGAAGCCCCTGCCGTTGCAGGAGGTCTTGACCACCATTGCCCTGTTTCGCTTCATCAACCCGGATGCGGTTATACGTATGGCCGGGGGCAGGCAGCAGCTGGGAAAAGAGCAGTATCGCTGTTTTTCTGCTGGTGCCAACGGTGCTATTGTTGGGGATTACCTGACCACTGTGGGGGGATCGGTTGCCGGGGATATTGCCCGATTGCAGGAAATGGGTTTTACCATGAAGGGGCAGTAAGGAATAATATTAGAGTTACTTCATTACGGTACTGGTTCCGCTTGATTCAGCAGTTAACCAACCTTAATCTTAAAATATATTCAAAAGACATTCCTACTTCTATAACACCTAAGGCTACTGCTGGACACTCTATTCCACCATAAACACCCGAAATCCGATATTGCCAAAACAATAAATGACATACTGTGAAATAACAGCTTCTGGATATTCCTTGGTCAAGCCCTGTACATAGCCTGCTATCTGCCGGGTATGTGTCTGCTGAAGTTGAAAATCTGCTATACTGGTTTTCAACTTTCTGAATTCTGTGTTGGAATAATATTTAAACTCAATTACCCAGCGTAATCCGGCATGGATTTCATTGAATTTACCCACAAATTCCAGATCACTGCGACCTTGTGGATAAGAACGTTCCAGATGCCAGGTAAACCAGGGGGAGAGATAACGGCTGCATAACTCATAAAAGGTAGTTCGGTAAAGATTCTCATTGACTTGCTTGAAGACAGCTTCCGGCAACTGGGATATATACTCTTTCCAGTAACCGGCAAATAAGAGTTCAAGCTCTGGTTTACTGGAAAAAGCCTGCATGTATTCAGTATGACGGGTGGATACATCAATATGATGAATCTCATTAAAATATTCGGCAAATATTCTCCGCATATTCATATTGGGCAGTTGCAGGTAATAATGATCCTTGATGGTCAACATGCCAAGATAAAAAAAGGATATAGGAAAAAACCCCTTTTCAAAGAACTGGTGCATGTTGAATTTTTCTTCCAACATAACATCATCATAGCGTATGGTATTGTGGATTGTCAGGCGGTTGACAAATTCTTTAGTGAATTGCGGGTTGGATGCGGTGAGTCGCCGTACCCAGGATATATCTGTTCTCAGGTTTAAGTCAGTAAGTCGTTTGGGGATGGTTTTGTAATTCTGGAACCAGTTGAGAAAATACATTACCAGGGTAGAATTATACAGACTTTCACCATCCGGTCTTGCAAGATGATAACCGTTATACTGATTCTTGATTACTGCCGCAACTTCCTGACGACTGTCAGGATCGATATCATAGTCCTGATAAACAGCATCAAGCAATTGCTCCATTTCAGCCTGCGTAAAACCCAGCATATTCTCAAATTTGGGATGCAGGGTAATAAAACCGGCAACATTAAAACCCGAGGCCATGTCGTCAATGGCAATGGGCAACACCCCGGTAATAAATACATTATGGACAGCAGACATTTCCCTTCCCTGTTTCAGGGTCTTGAAAAATGATTTCAGGAAACCGTCATCTGCGGTGAGTTCCCGATAGAGTTGATCTTTATGGGTGATTACCAGTTGGTTGGCAAAATTATCATATTCATCAATGATGAGATATACTTGGGGTAAGTTATGTTCTTTGATATAAAAAAACAGTTTGTCAAAATTGTCAGACACCGGAGCATCCATGTCTATTTCAGGAAAGTCTCCGAAGATATCTGGATAGGTGTCAGCCAGATAGCAAAGCCGGAGATTACAATGGTGCTTAAAACTCTTTTCAATCGCATTTACGGTATTGCCAACATCAATTACAGAAAAATTAAGTGAAATAACAATAAACTGATTCTGTTTACCGGTGGGGTTTTGACCAATCCAGGTATCTGCAAATAATTCTTCAAACCGATGTTCATACCTGATATCGTAATAATAGCCCAGGATGGAACAGAGCAGTGATTTACCAAAGCGTCTGGGACGGAGGAATACCGGGTTTTTGACATCTTCCAGTTGTTTAATATAGGATGTTTTATCGACAAAATAGCCATTATCCTGCACGATTTCAGCATAGTTTGCTACACTGTATAAAACCCGTTTTTTTGTGCCATTTTTTTGCATGTATTAATTGATAGCCTTCTGTATTAACCGGAAAATGAAGAATGCCTTATTTTCAATCTCTTGATTTCCTCATAATGTTTATTAAAAAAATCCACAACATTACTTATCAGTGTATTCCGTGAATCCTGCGGAACAAGAATATCACTTATTTTTATACCAGCTTTTTTCACCTGTTTACCATCAAAATAAAGCTCCGGCTTAAACTTTTCATCTTTTTCTACATTCTCAAGCGAGTATAATAAATCTTTTAAGCCGTATTCTTGATACACAGACTTTGCCTTTGCGTTTGAGGCAAACCACAGGTAACCGGCATAATCTTTTGCCCGCTCAAGAATATTTTTAAGGACTCTAAAATTGGCACGGCTCAGATCAGCCTCACGCATCAGATCCCATGAATCGATAATAGCATTATTTTGCTCACACCATAGGGCAATAAAGAGGTCAATTTGACTTGCTCGTTTCTCCTGTGGCAGTTCCATGAGTGTTGGGATTTTCAAAAAATATTGCTTTAACCGGTTAACGAGATCATAAGGAAGGCTCTTTTCCAGCTCCAGGGTATCCAGGGGAACGTGAGTTGCCCTTCAATGCCATGATTAAGTTAGTAGCCCAACTCAAAGGTGAAACGTATCCTCTTTACAATGTATGGTTAATCGCTTACCTCCCACCCTACGGCTACCTGCATAACTTTAAACAACAGGATGTTTTCCATAAAATTTAACAAGGATACGGTAAAACCATGACAAGAGTAGCCTTAGATGCTCTCAATGAACAATTAAGTGACGACGACAAAGGAACGCTTGTCATTGTACAGAATTATCGTTCTGACCAGTTTTTTGGCAGCTTGCAGCAAAAGCGTTTAGGTGTGCTGATGAAGCTTTGGCGAATTGCCATGGATAACGGAGACGTATTCCCTCAAGCTCAACAAGATGAACTGGATTCACTTGTTGAACAGGAACTGAGGGCATCTGCGAAACGAGCCATAGCTTTGAACGCTGAACTAAAAAAATGAATCCTCTGTATGAACAAGTATCACTGAGAGCAAGGCAAAGTTATGAAGGATCCTCTCAGGTAGCTCAACCACCATCGACAGCCTGAGAAAGAGGCAGAATAACCGTAAAAACAGCCCCTTGCCCAGGCTCACCCTGAGCGGTAATGCTGCCCTGATGCTGCTCAACAATCTTTCTGCAGATGGCAAGACCGATTCCCGCACCTTTGGTGGTAGCTGCACTATCGGCCTGCCGGGCAAAAAGCTCAAAGATCTTCTCCTGATCCGCCTCGGGAAAACCAGTGCCGTTATCCCTGAAGATGATCTGGATACGTTCCGGCTTCTCAGCCACCGACTGCACCTCGATATCCAGCTGATGTCTGACCTCTTTACGCCGGTACTTGATGCTGTTGCCGACCAGGTTCTGAAAGAGCTGGCGCATGGTCAGGGGATCAGCCACCATTATGGGCAATTTCCCAACCTTGATTCTCGCACCGGTCTTTTCAATGCGCAGGGCAAGATCATCCAGCACCGCACTCAAAACTTGATCCAGAGAAACCTCTTCAAAAGAATCACTGGAGCTGTTGACACTGGCACATTCCAGCAGTCCACGCACCAGAGCCTGCATTCGTGCCGCAGAACCGGTGATATGGTGCAGGTACTTGTCACACCCTTTGGGCAGGTCATTGCCCGCCTTTTTCTGCAAACGGTTACTGAAGGCCTGGATCAGAACCAGTGGTTCCTGCAAATCGTGGGAGATGACATGGGCAAATTCTTCCAGGGCCTGGTTGGAACGAGCCAGGTTGTTGATTGACTCGATCAAAGCCTGCTCGGTCTTTTTCTGCCTGGTGATCTCCTTGACCACCTGGATAACCCCCAACAGGGTGCCGTCCTGCTCCCGGAAGGCCGTGGAGCTGGTGATGCAGGGAATCTCTTGCTTGCCAATCCGCTTGAGCGTTTCAACCTCCACCCGTTTTTCTCCTTTAAGGACCCGGGCCAGGGGGCAGTCCACGCTCCGGCAGGTATCATCCCCCAGAACCGAATAACAGGTTCTACCGATGAGGTTATTGTTGTCTTTCCCCAACAGGTTGCACAGGGCCTGGTTGACCCGCAGGATATGATAGTTTTCGTCAATGACCAGCATACCGTCTGGTGAGAAGTTGAACAGCTGGTAAAACTCATCATAAATCATGCTCAGGGCCTTTTCCATCTTGGCCCGCTCATGGATCTTGCGGTTCAGTTCCCGGTTGGCCAGAGACAACTCCAAGGTACGCCGGTTGACCCGATCCTCCAGGGTATCCCTGCCTTCCTGCAGTTGCTGCCGGTGCAAATGCTGACGATGCCCAAAAAAGACAATCAAAATGGTACCCGCAACCATGGCCAGCAGATGGCTCAAAATCATGACCCAGTTGACAGTGGGCGGCTCCATGGGCAGGGTCAGAGAAACCCCTCCCCGAATATCCCCAACCTTGTACCCCTGTTGAGCATGGCAGGTGAGACAGGCCGGTTCAACGACCAGGGGAACCATGTAACGAAACCAGGAACCCTTTTCATCCTGGTAAAAACGGCTCTGTTCAGTGGTGCTGTTGTCCTGAAAATCGTGCAGCCATTCCCTCTCCCAGGATAGTGGTTTATTGGCAGGGCGAATGGGCTTGAGACTGGTGAGGTGGGAGCTGAACACCCCTTGTTTCTGCCCTATTTCAGAAACCTGTCTGAGCATATAGGCGGGATTGATCTTGGTGAGCTGTAAACCGTACTTGGTAGATATCTCCCTTTTGGGATCCTGCAAAAAAGGGTTGGGCTGGGTTTCCTCGGTGACCGGTACATAGACCCCTTTATGCATTGCATTCCAGCTGCGCATGTTATTCATCTGCACCACAAAAATTCTCGCAGATCTCAGGGCAAGAGCCTCACATTCCTTACGGTCATCGTAGAGATTCCAGGTCAGGGAGAGGATTCCCGTAATGAGCCAGCCGGTCAGCATCAGGCCGGTATAGTTTTTCAGGTGACGGAACATTGAGCAAGGTATGGAATTTTTTGTTAAAGGTAAAATATCTTTGTTGGCAAGCCTGTCTGTTTACATTAATTTCAATTATACTTAAAAAAAAATCGGATACAACTTTAAAATAAATTTATGCTACCAGGAGACCGTCCATGTCCTTTCATCCCTCTGCAACTCTGCCCCCTCTTTTCGCCCTCATGCTCCTTTTGCTGCCCCCTGCCCTGTCAGCTGCAACTGTTGAGGAACTGATCAAAAAGGTGGAGGAGAACCTGAACGGATCAACAGCGGTGATGGAGCTGAGTATGACCGTGACCACCAAGCGGGTCAAACGAACCATGACGATGAAGAGCTGGTCCATTGGTACGGAAAAATCATTTATCAAGATCCTCTATCCGGGCAAGGACAAAGGGATCACCTTTTTAAAGGTTGATAACTCCCTGTGGCAATACATCCCCCGTATTGAAAAGACGATCAAGATACCCGCCTCCATGATGCTGCAGAGCTGGATGGGCAGTGATTTTACCAACGATGACCTGGTTCGTGAAAGCTCCATCAGCACCGACTACACCCACAAACTGCTGACAGAGAGCGAGGAGGATTACCAGGTTGAACTGCTGCCCACTGAGGAAGCCGCAGTAGTGTGGGGAAAGATCATCATGGTTATCTCAAAGGAATTTCTCCTGCCCAGCACGATACAGTATTTTGACGAAGATGGGGAGTTGATCCGGGAACTGTTCTACAGTGATGTCCAGTCGTTCGGCAGCCGTATGTACCCGACCAAATGGCAAATGCTCCCCAGGGAGAAAGAAAAGGAGGGACATAGCACCAGTATTGAGATCAGTAATGCCGTATTTGATCAGGAGGTGAGTGCTGCCTATTTCAGTAAAAGAGCTTTGAAACGGTTTTAACCCCATACCCCTTCAATCTTTTCCCCGCAGTCAGGGCATTGTCCGTTCCTGATATGGTTTAGAGTGACCCTGAAACCGGTACGAGCCACCAGTTTCGTGCCGCAGCCGGGGCAGAGGGTATCCTCGCCGCCCTGACCGGGGATATTGCTGGCATAGACAAAGCGCAGTCCCTGGTTCAAGCCAATCTCCCTGGCCCGCTGCAGGGTGCTGAGGGGGGTCGGTTCGCTGTCTGTCAACTTCCAGGTGGGGTAAAAGGCGGTGACATGCCAGGGGATTGCGGGATCAACCTGGTGGATAAAGGCGGCGATCTGTGCCAACTCTTCGGACGAGTCATTATAGCCGGGGATAATCAGGGTGGTTACCTCCACCCAGACCCCAAGCTCCCGCATCAGCAGAATATTGTCCAGTACCGGCTGAAGGTGTGCGCCGCAGATGGTCGTATAAAAATCATCGGAAAAGGATTTAAGGTCAATATTGATACCGTCCAGCCGAGGGGCTAATGCCCGGGTACACTCTGAACTCATATAACCGTTGCTGACAAAGACATTGGCTATGGACTGCTGGTGGGCAAGCTCCATGCAGTCCCTGGCAAACTCGTAAAATATGGTCGGCTCCACATAGGTATAGCTGATGCTGGTACAGTTGGTATCAACTGCTGTTTGCAGCACCTGTTGAGGACTCAATTCTCTGCCTTCAATTGCGCCCTGATGGGTATTCGGGTACTGGGATATCTGATAGTTCTGACAGTGTTTGCAGACAAAATTACAACCAACAGTGGAGATTGAACAGGAACGGCTGCCGGGAAGAAAGTGAAAGAGAGGCTTTTTTTCTATGGGATCAACATTTTCCGCCACGACCCTGCCATATACCAGGGTATAGAGGACTCCATCCCGGTTTTCCCGCACTCCGCAAAGCCCTCGCCTTCCTTCTGCAATCCGGCAGTAATGATTGCATAACCCACACCTGACCCTGTTGTTCGCTTCCCGACTGTAAAATGATGCCTCCTGCATATCTTGCATATTTCCGCCTCCCTTGTATTATCCGCAGATACAGATAAACGCAGTTTTAAAAATAGATATTTTTTTCAATGAGTATAGTATATTCTAAAATTGAAACACTATTCAAGCGATACATCTGTTTCAATCGTTGTTTATCTGCGTAATCTGCGTAATCTGCGGATAAAAAATAAGGAGAACAATTTCAGTTGAAGATCATATCAGGCGGCCAGACAGGGGCGGATCGGGCAGCCCTGGACGTGGCAATCGAACTCAAGATTGAACATGGTGGCTGGCTGCCCAGGGGCAGAAAGGCGGAAGATGGCTCCCTTGACCGCCGCTACCGGCTGCAGGAACTGGATTCTGCCAATTATCGGGATCGTACCCGCAAAAACATCCAGGCGAGTGACGCAACCCTGATTATCTCTTTTGGTGAACTGACCGGCGGCTCGGCACTGACCAAGGCCTTTGTCATTCGCTATGACCGCCCCTTCCTCCATCTTGATATGGAGCAGGTCACGAAAAAAGAGGGCTTACTGCTCTTGGAAAAATGGCTAATCAGCCATGAAATCAAGACCCTCAATGTTGCAGGGCCGAGGGAGAGCGGACAACAGGGGATCTATAACACCGTAAAGACGCTGCTGCTGGCCGTTGACTGGAAGCGAAAAAATGCGCGTGACAAATGTCATTATCTTTAATTCAACTTTAATCCAGCTTTAAAGAAGCAGCAACCATCTCCACCTGCCGCCGCACCGCCTCCTTACCCGCCACATCCCGATTAATCACCTTAATGGCATACAGCACGGTGGAGTGGTCGCGATTATAAAGCCTGCCTATATCGGCCAGGGATTCATCGGTGTGCTTCCTGGCCAGATACATTCCTACCTGGCGGGGAAAGGTGACGGCTCGCTTGCGGGAACGAGACTTCAGCTCCTCGGTAGAGACCTTAAACTTGCAGCTAACCAGCTCACGGATAGCCTCGGCTGTAACCTGACCGCAACGATCCTGTTCCACCAGACCGCCCACTACTTCCCGCAACAGAGCCATGTCAGGATTCATGCTGCGCAGACAAGCCTTGGCCCTGATACCGATAATTGCGCTTTCAATGCGGCGGATATCACCCTGCAGTTTTTCCGCAAGATAATGAACTTGCTCATCATCGAGTTTCATTCCAGCAGCCTTATGGCGGATAATGGCAATCCTGGTTTGAAACTCTGGTACCTCAATATCCGTGACCAGGCCGGAGGCCATTCGGGAACGAAAATCTTCATCCAGCCCGTCCAGCTTGCGGGGGGAAAGGGCTGAGGTGAGAATAACCCGTTTGCCGGCCTTGATCAGGTAGTCCAGGACATTGTTCAACTCTTCCTGGGTCTTGGTTTTACCAACCAGGGTGTGGACATCCTCCACCAGCAGCAGATCGCAGTCGTGAACATATTTGCGGGAAAACTGCTCCATTTTTTTCTCACGAATCCCCTTAACCATCTCAGCAGAAAACTGCTGGGCGGTGAGGTAGTGCATCCGCGTTCCCGGTGCAGTGTGCTGTACCTGATGAACAACGGCCTGGGTCAGATGGCTTTTGCCGAGACCGGTATCAGAGGTCAAAAACAGGTTGTTGCCAAAGGTTGTTTCAGAGCCAGCAATGGCACTGCAGGCGGATTGAGCCAGCTGGTTAGATTCACCGACCATAAACTGCTCAAAGGTGTAGGCCGGGTGCAGGGAGCGGATAGTGGATTTGACCCGATTTACGCCGGGCAGGCGAAGCTGGCCGGATCCGTTGTCCTCTACCTGCGGTGCGGGACTGTCTGTCACGGTCAACCTTACCTTCAACTCCTTCTCAACAGCGAGACTGGACTGGATGGTGTTCAGGTAACGATCCTTGACCCAGGCATAGAAGAAACGATCCGGACAGGCCAGTTCCATGGTGGACTCGCTTTCCAGGGTGCAGACAAGGGGCTGAATCCAGAGGGTGAACTCGCTTTCCGGCAGCGAACCATACAACGACTTTTTAACGGTATCCCACAGCATAGTATGATAATTTAAGAAAGAATTTTAATAAAAGAATACAAACAGGGAAAGCAAAAAACTTTTACCTGCTCAGACAGAAGAGTGATCTCATTTACTGACCGCTTTATACTGAATAATTGTCCACTGGTCAAAATTGATTGAGCCTGATTCCATGGTCATCTTCAATTGAGGGAGGGAAAATTTACGCCCTAGCTGTGTACAGGCTTTCAAGAGGATAAAACGACTAAAAATGCCTAAAACCGTACTTTTGGCGACATACATGCGCATTCAACCTTATTCCAACAGGTTACCACCAGCACTCTTTCTTACCAACAAATTTTAAACAATTATAAACTTCAGATTGCTCCATATTGCTCCATATTACATCAAAAAGCGTCCTTTTTCTCTTACCTCACACCTGACAGACGGAAAATCCCTACAGGACAGGATTTAATAGAGACAGGCAAAACAAAAAAAAATATGCCTGCTCATAAGGCTCGGGCCAGGGTAATGGCCTCCACCCTTTCCGCCCCTTCCCTGAGCAGCACTGCGGCACATTCACTGAGCGTTGAACCGGTGGTAAAGACATCATCAACCAATAAGACATCCCTGCCCTGAACGAGCTGTGGGCAACGTACACTAAAGGCATTTTTAAGATTGCTGCGCCTGGCCCTGCCACTGAGGCTGGTCTGAGGAACCGTTTGCAGATGACGTTGGAGCAAATCTACTTTAATCCTGCTGCGCCAATGGGGAAAGCAGGCAGCAGCCAGGAGCTGTGACTGATTAAAGCCACGGCTCCGCAGCCGTGTAATATGGAGTGGTACCGGCACAACGACTTCCGGTTCCGACAACTGGCCGACAACAGCGGATTGGCAGGTAAGGGATCCGATGGTGGCCAGCCCGGTGAGTTTGCCAGCAAATTTGCATTGGAGTAACAGGCTCTTGATTGGTTCCTGGTAGAGAAACAGGGATCGGGCCAGGTCAAAGGAAAAACTTCCGATCAGGCAGGTGGAGCAGAGATGATCCCTGCCCGCAGGCAGGGGCATGCCGCAACAGGTACAGAGCGGAGAAAGAATGGGCGTGAGAAGTTCACGGCATCGGTCACAGAGCAAGGGCAGTTGATGGCAATGCATGGGCGCATCGCAGCCCAGGCAGCGGGCAGGAAAGAAGACATCCTTTATACTGTTTAAAATACTGTTAAAAAAAATATCAGCCAGGAAAGCACCCTCCACTCTCAACTCTCAACTATAAATTGCCCCTTCGTATCCGCAGCTCCTCTTCCAGGGCGGATCGCATGATGAGCTGGGGCGGCGTACCGCCGGTCCAGATCTTAAACTGGGCTGCTCCCTGGTAGAGGAGCATGGACAAGCCGTCAATGGTTGCGCAGCCCACCAGGGCAGCCTCCCGCAGGAGCCGGGTCTGGAGCGGGGCATAGACAATATCCATCACCACCGAAAACTGGTTGAGGCATTCAGGCGGAACCACAATACCTTCAAAATCCGGTTCCATGCCCACTGAGGTGGTATTGATCAGCACATCCGCATCAAAGGTGTTCACTGCATCCATGGACAGAAACGAACAGCCAAGCCACTGGGCCAGAGCCTCACCCTTTTCTGCGGTTCTATTGCAGATAAAGACATCGGCTCCGGCTTGAACCAGCCCGAAACCAACCGCCTTGGCAGCACCGCCAGCCCCTATAATAAGAACACTGCTGGATTGCAATTTGATCTGTTCAGCCAGGGCAGTATTGGCACCCAGCCAGTCAGTGTTAAACCCCCGGCAAATAATTTCCCCTGCATGGTTGGGTCGGAACAGCAAGGTATTGACTGCACCGATCTGTTCAGCGACCGGATCAATCTCATCAAGAAAGGGGATAACCGTAGCCTTATGGGGTACGGTGACGCTGACCCCTTTAAAGCCCAATCCCTTGAGGCCGGTCATGCCGGACTTTATATCCGTCACCTCCATGGGTACATAGACCCAGTTCATCCCCATTACCGCAAAGGCCGCATTGTGCATGGCCGGGGACAGGGAGTGGCGAACCGGGTTGCCGATTATGCCGTACAGTTCTGTTTTTCCATCAATAATCATCAAGAGACTCCAAGAGTAGTTACCAGAGAGTGGAGTTGGGAAACCGACAACTGACCTGGGGCAGTGGCCTGGCCTTCGTCCAGGGCAGCATAGCTCATATACCCTCCAAGATAGAGAGTTGCCAGTCGACTTATCCTGCCTGCGCTGCCCATGCAGAAACAGCTGAGGGGAAAGCCATCAGCCAGAGCCTGCTCCTGGAGATGCAGCACCCGCAGGACATCCGCTGGTTCATGGGCCGTGCTAATCAATTTGCCGATATGCGCTCCACTCGTTTTCATCTCCGCATAAAGTTCATTCAGCTCACCCTGGGATGGAGTAGCATTGAAATCATGCCAGGAGAGTACCATCCGGGTGGGCGTTCCCTGAATAGCGGTGAGAAGCTGCTTGCGCAGTTCCGGGTCTGCACGAAGTTCAAGATCAATATAGGCGGCCTTTTCCGCCACGGCCTCAAAGAGAGGATCAACCCGCTCCTTATCAGATTTTGCGCACTCTCCACCTTCCCAGTCAGGTCGGTTGGTAAAGAGGAGTGGCAGGTCAATAAGAGAGCAGCAGCGGGCAACATCGACCACCTCCATCCCGTCAAGACGAATCTCCACCACATCCACCTGGTGCTGCACCGGGGATAGCATGGCTTTAATTGTGGCAGGATCTCGAGCAGATAGGGAAACACAAATTTTCCCTGTTAGAGTGGTCATACCTCTGCTCCCGTGCGGACGGTGCCGATTATATCGCGGATTGAGGTTTCTCCCTGCTGCCGGAGATAATCCTCCATCCCCTGGATAATCTGAATTGTTACGGCGGGTTCATAAAAATTTGCTGTACCTACCTGGATAGCCGTGGCTCCGGCCAGGAGAAACTCCACAGCATCATCGGCACAACTGATCCCCCCGATCCCGATCACCGGAATCTTGACCGAACCTGCCACCTGATAAACCATGCGCAGGGCAACCGGCTTGATGGCCGGGCCGGACAGGCCGCCAATGATATTTGCCAGCTTCGGCCTGCGACTCTTTGCATCAATGGCCATCCCGATCAAGGTATTGATCAGAGAAACAGCGTCCGCCCCTGCCCCTTCCACTGCCTTGGCCATCTCCACGATATTAGTTACATTTGGGGAAAGTTTTACGATCAGGGGCAGCTCAGTTACCCTGCGCACCACCTTGGTGACCTCTGCCGCCATGGTCGGAACCGTGCCAAAGGCCACCCCGCCTTTCTTGACATTGGGACAGGAGATATTGATCTCCAGGCCGCTGATACCCTCTACCTGGTCAAGTCTGCGTGCGATTTCTCCATACTCCTCCACGGAATCACCCAGGATATTTACCACCAGCGGCGAGGCAAGCTTTGCAAGCCAGACCATTTTTTCTTTAATAAATCGATCAACCCCGACATTTTCCAGGCCAATGGCATTGAGCATCCCGCAGGCGGTTTCCACGATACGGGGCGGTGGATTGCCTGGACGAGGTTCCAGGGAGATCCCTTTGACAATGATCCCGCCTAACTGATCCAGATCCAGCAGATTGCTGAATTCCTGTGCATACCCAAAGGTGCCAGAAGCAGTCATTACCGGGTTGGCCAGTTCAAGGCCGCCGATGGATACCCGGAGATCCGGTCGGGTGTTCGCTGTTACAGTGTCCATTTTACCTCGCTTGCCGGAAAAACCGGCCCCTGTTTACAGACGTGTACATACCCATCTTTCCCCGCCACCGTACAGCCAAGGCAGGCTCCAAGGCCGCAGGCCATGTGTGTTTCCAGGGAAACCTGGCAGGGAAGCGACAACTGACTACATTTCCTGACCACATTCTCCATCATCGGATGGGGTCCACAGGTATAGATCGTGCCTGCAAAAGGGGTGATTGCATCGAGAAGATCAGGGACAAAACCATGATGGCCGAGACTGCCGTCATCGGTGGCCGTTTGCACAGCAAAGCCCAGGCCAGAGAATTGATCCACAAAGGGAGCCAGTTCTTCTCTGTTGCGCGCTCCCAGCAGGATATGATGATCGTTCGTCGATTCCCTGGCAGCAAGCTCAGAGGCGAGAAAATAAAGAGGTGCAATGCCCATGCCTCCACCCACCAGGCAGGCTGGGGTGTTGCCAAAGGAAAACCCCTTACCCAGGGGGCCGATAAGGTCAAGGGAATCATCTGGAGCCAGGGCAGCTAGCATTGCGGTTCCCTGTCCCACGACCTTAAAGAGGAGACTGATGGAGTTATTCTTCTGATCGCAGGCGTGGATGGAGAAGGGACGGCGCAGCAGAGGATCATACCCGTTCCCGACCCGAACCATGACAAACTGACCCGGACAGGCTGTGCGGGCGATCTGCGATGCCAGCACTGTTATACAAACCACATCCGATGCAGATCGAGTTATAGTTTCAATGGGACAATTTTCCTGGAATTCTGACATAAAAAAGGCTACAAGTGAATAGGGTTCAATTTGTCTTATATCTGTTTTCACCACAGAGAACACAGAGTTCACAGAGAGAATAACTAATTTTCAATAGTAAACTCTGTGTCCTCTGTGTTCTCTGTGGTAAATTTATGTTGTCAATAGAGCATCGAATATAAATTATCATTTATTACTTATCAACGAGCAAATGAATATACTTCTCTTCTCTTACACATTTATCTTTGGAGCCATTGTCGGCTCCTTTCTCAATGTGGTCATCTTCAGGCTGCCGGACGATGATCAGTCCATCGTCTTTCCCGGCTCCCACTGCCCGCAATGTAACACTGACCTGCACTGGTACGATAACATCCCCATCCTCAGTTACCTTGCCCTGGGAGGAAAATGCAGATCCTGCAAGAGCGGGATATCAATCCAGTACCCTCTGGTGGAACTGTGTATGGGATTGCTGAGCATGGCTCTGTTCAACCGGTTTGGCTTCAGCCTGGAATTTCCGCTCTACTTTCTCTTCAGCGCAGCCCTGCTGGTGATTATCTTCATCGACATTCACCTCCAGATCATCCCCGATGTGATCAGCCTGCCCGGTATTTTCATTGGTTTTACAAGCTCATTTTTCATCGGCTCGGTGAGCTGGCAGCAGTCAGGACTGGGTATTCTTCTGGGGGGCGGGATTCTCCTGGCCATTGCCAAGGGCTACTATCTGCTGGCCAAACGAGACGGCATGGGGGGGGGTGATGTTAAACTGCTGGCCATGATCGGAGCCTTTCTGGGCTGGCAAAGCCTGCTCTATGTCGTCTTTGCCAGCTCTCTTACCGGCAGCATAGTCGGAATCGGGGCGATGTTCAAACAGGGCAAGGGTGGTCAGACCCGCATCCCCTTTGGCCCCTTTCTCGCTCTTTCTGCCCTGTCCTGGCTTTTTTTCCAGGAGCAAATCTATGATCTCTGGGTCTGGTACAACACCTTTATCAACAGCTTATAACAATCAAGACTTATCATGCCGAGCCGGGCCGGTATTAAAATCAAGCCCGGCAAGATCCTCATCCCTGGCGAGAGTCCCAACTATTTTTTCACCGAAACTTCGTGCCTCGTCAAGTTGCGAGCGGGTATGACCGAATTTTCGGTAATGAGGCTGCATCCACCCCATCCGTTCTGGAACCTGTCCTGCCAATTTTAAAAACACTCCCACTGTGCGCCACGGTTCTTTGTTGGGATGGGTAAAGATGATTACATTGGGAATCGTTGCCTTGTATTTTTTAAGCATGAGCTTCAATCCCCACCAGTGCATGCGCCAGTAACCGCGACAGGAAATCATGGGAATGACCAGGCTTCCTTCAAACAAACGGTCGCCATCACGATCAAACAGGGAGAGTACAGGGCCGCTGGGATGATAGGACCAGGTCGGTCCAGCCAAAACCACCAGATCATAGGGATCAAAACAGTATGAAGGCAGGGGTTCAATGGGAACCCGCTGCCGGAAAAAGGTCCGCAACATCTTCCAGACCGTACTGGGAACTGTACCGATGGGAAATTTCTGCGCTTCAATGGGTTGCAGCCGATAACGGTTGACCGTCACTGAAGAGTCTGCCATGCCCTGTATCATAGCCTGGATAAGGTTATGGGATTGTGAGCTGTGGGAATAGTAAAGGACAAGGATTTTTTTCTGCTTTTTTTCAGGTGTTCCCATAGACTCATGCCTCGTTTGCATACTGTTTTACGTTCAATGATTTTTCAAGAAACTGTGAGTTCCCTTATCTCTCATCTATAACACAGAGTAGGAACAAAAAAAAGTCTCCATTGAGGGGGAGGAGGTAAATCGTTCTCAAAATAGAGCAACGGAACAAATTTGAGACAAAAAAAAGCCCCTGATCATTTATGATCAAGGGCTTCTGCTCTATACTACTTCTGCTCAATACTATACAAACAGAGAGAATCAGGCTTCCATCTCTTCCTCAACGCCAATGGCGATCTTATAGAGGACTGTGACGATGAACGCACCCATGGCCCAGACTCCCATGGTGATCAAAATCTCATTTGCAGGTGGATAATACTCCACCACCTCTTCCAGCGGGGTGGGAACAAACCCGCCCAGGACAAAGCCAACACCCTTGTCAAGCCAGAAGGAGAGAAAGATACTGGCACAACCAAGCCCTATCCAGATGTCATTCTTATTGTTTCTGAAATAGGGTGTGGAGATCAGAGTAAGACCTATAACAAAGAGGAAGACAAAACCCCACATAAAGGGTACCAGATTGTCATAAACATGACCATGATGTTCCAGGCCGAAGAACAGGTACTGCAAGGTGTGCTTATGGCCGGGGATATCGGAGTAAAAGCCGACAAAGAACTCAAGCCCGACAAAGAAGACGTTGATGATGGCCGCATATATAATGATGGTCACCATTTTGTCCAAGGCCTTTTTACCTGCGTCATAATTTGCAACCCTGCGTAAGATCAGAGCAATAACCACTATCAGGGACGGTCCAGCCGCAAAGGCAGAGGCCAGAAAGCGAGGGGCGACAATGGCGGAGAGCCAGAAATGTCGTCCAGGCAGACCGCAGTAGAGCATGGCGGTTACGGTATGGATGGAAACCGCAAACGGGATGGACAGATAGACAAAGAAATATATCCACTTGGGTGGATGGGTTCCTTTGCGCTCCGCAGTGAGAATCACCCAACCGCAGAGAATATTGAGGCCAAGATACCCGTTCAGTACCAGCATGTCATAAAAGAGCATGGAACCGGGTTGGGCATAAAAGACGACATTCAAGGCTCGCAACGGTTGTCCAAGGTCTGCCATAATAAAGGTCAGACACATCAACAGGGCGGCAATGGCCAGGAATTCACCAAGTATGGTAATCCGGCCAAACTCTTTATAGTTATGGATGTAATAGGGCAGTACCAGCATCACCCCTCCGGCGGCAACACCGACCAGAAAGGTAAACTGGGAGATATAGAGACCCCAGGATACATCCCGGCTCATACCGGTAAGGGTAAGACCTGTGGTGAACTGACGGATATAGCAAATTCCGGCAATGGACATGACCGCACCAAGAAAGGCGAGCCATATCCAGTAGTTGTTATTTCCTTTTAAGGCTTTCTCAAACATGGCGACCTCATACTATATAAAAGACGGATGGATGGGTACCCAAAGAGGGCTTACGCTGAATGGTATAGTTTTCCTTCAGCACCTTCCTGATTTCAGACTTGGGATCATTGAGATTTCCAAATACAATGGCCTTTGAGCTGCCACATACCTCTACACAGGCTGGCTGTTTGCCAAGTCCGACCCGTTCAGCGCAGAAGTTGCATTTTTCAACAACTCCCCGCATTCGGGTTGGGAATTCCTTGTTTATCTTATTCATGTCCAGGGCAAATCTGGGATCACGCCAGTTAAAACTACGCATCCCGTACGGACAGGCGGCCATACAGAAACGACAACCAATACAGCGATGGTAATCCATGGCAACAATGCCGTCCGCATTCTTAAAGGTCGCCCTGGTGGGGCAGGCTCGAACACAAGGGGGATTATCGCAATGGTTACACATGACCAGTACTTCGTTGTCCAAGGTACCCTGGTCTTTGTAATTCTGGGAATGCTCAGTAAAGGCATTCTCATAACCTGTCAGCCAGACCCATTTGATCTCATCCTTTTTCTTAGGGAAATCAGGGACGTTATGGGTGTGATTGCACACCTCGACCACTTTGTCGCCCAAGGCGGGATCTTTCTTAAATTCCCGCAGGTCAATAACCATACCGTAGCGGTTTCCTGACTTTGCCTCTTCCTGATGGCTGTCGTGGCCGCCCTGCGCATTATCCGCATGCTTGGCTGCCTCAGACTGAACCGGGCTTGTACCGGAAACCAGCCGGTCAACGACAGCGGTTCCGCCAAGACCTGCCAGCGTTGAAACACCGGCAATCTTGAGAAAGTCTCTTCGCTTCTTATCCATTAGTTCATATCCTCCGGAGCTACATGACAATCCCAGCAATATGGTGATACAGACGCGTAATCGTGACACTCATCGCAAAATTTCTTTTTGCTGGTGTGACACTTCATACATGTATTCATAAGGCTCTTCTGATACTTTTTGCCGTCCACTTCTACTGCAAAGGAGCGATCACCGGTGCGAAGCACATCGTCACGCCACTCATTGAGCAGCTGCATATGTTCCGAGCGCATTTCGTCAACAGGACGAACACACTGTGTCGCATTGTTGGCTGCTTTTTCCACCTTTGGCACAGCCCCGGCATCACCGTGGTTGTACCAGATTGGAAAGGTGACAAACAGAACAAAAATCGCAAGTCCCGTTAAAATTTTTCCACTATCGTACATTATTCTTCCTCCACTTAGCCGGTGCGTTAAAATACCATTGTCCTGAGACCTTCTTCTGACAGATCTGCCCGTTTCTCACCTTCGATAACCAGAGCATTGGCCACCAGCTCGGTCAAACCAGCCACAGTGACTTCTGGAATCCAGTAGTCCATCAGGGTGGTCAGAGTGGCTCGGTCAATGGCGCAGACCGTAGCAAGGGTATTGATGTCGTGTTTGTCAAAGACATGCTTAACCGCATTGGCCCTAGGCAGCCCGGCACGCATCCGCAGCTCCATGATTTCGTCGGTGTTAAGAGCCGTACCCGAACCGCAGCAAAAGGTCTTCTCACGGATGGTATTTTCCGGCATCTCCCACCACTCTTCAACCACATGATCCAGAATGTAGCGCGGCTCATCTATCAGCCCCATAGCCCTGGCCGGATTACAGGAGTCATGGAAGGTAGCCTTGACATGACTGTTACGGCTTGGATCCAAGGTGATGGCCTTGTTCTTGATCAGGTCAGCGGTGAACTCACTGATATGAACCATCTTGGTAGAGGACGTATTGTCAAACACGGTGCCTGTGATAGGTGATTTTGGCACTTCCAGGAAATCAGCGGGGCCGTTCATGGTTGACATGTACTGGTGAACTACCCGCCACATGTGACCACACTCTCCGCCAAGTATCCACTTCACGCCCAGACGTTCCGCTTCTGCGTACATCTTGCCGTTAAGCTTCTTCATCACCTCGTTGGAGGTGAAGAGACCGAAGTTACCACCCTCGGAGGCGTAGGTTGACCAGGTGTAATCCAGGCCGATAGCCTCAAAGAGGAGCAGGTAGCCCATGCAGGTGAACAGACCCGGCTCAGCAAAGACATCTGCCGACGGGGTGATAAACAG
>DAOVTM010000067.1 GCA_030633145.1 Desulfobulbaceae bacterium | reverse complement strand
CTGTTGTTGCAGCATGATATCCACGTTATTGAGTTTTGATTGTTTTAATCTGCGTGAATCTGCGTAATCTGCGGATAAATAAAGCTATTCTTCTTCTGCTTCACCGCTATTGTCAACGTCTTGCTCAGCAGCCTCTTTTTCAGCCTTCTCCATAGCCCGTTTTTCATCAATCCGCAAGATCCTGATCACCAGGATACCCGCCTCATAGAGGAGATACAACGGCCCCCCCATCAGTCCCATATTCACGATGTCCGGGGTAGGGGTGAGCAGAGCCGCCATGATGGCAATGCCCAGCACTGCAAAGCGGCGGTTTTGCTCAAAGACACGTCTGGAAATTATGCCCACCTGGGCGGCAAAGACCATGAAGACCGGCAGTTCAAAGATCACCCCGAATGCCAGGATAAAGATGGTCACAAAGTTGACAAAGCGGCCAATGGAGATAACCGCCTTCATATTTTCCGATTGAAAACCAAGGAGGAATTTGACCCCGAATGGAAGGGTCACAAAATAGCAGAACAGGGTACCGGCATAAAAGAGCAGACAGGTGGCAGTCACAAACCAGAATAACCTCCTGCCGGTGACATCAAAGGGCTTGCCCATGGCCTTCCACAGGACATACATGAGCAGAGGCATGAGGACATAGATGGCACCGAAAAAGGCCACTTTGACATGGGAGAGAAAGGGACCTGCCACAGAAAAAAAGTAGAGCTTTTCCCGGAGGTGTTCCTGGAAGACCGTAATCAGGCCGGTGGAGAGCAAAAAGACGATAACAGTGAATACCATCACACTTATCCCCAGCAGTCGGATGGACTTGCGCAGCTCAGAGAGGAAGATTACCAGGTTGTTATATTGATACACAGGTTTTGGTGGAATAGAGTTTTTATAGTCAGGTTATTCTGATGTGTTTAAATTATACTCTCTAACAAATCCGCTTATGAAAATCAATTGAATACCCGTTGTCTGATGATTGATGTCGTGCTGAACCCAGATGACCTGGATATTTTTTACGCACCACAGAGAACACAGAGGACACAGAGTCTTAATTTTTTCTGGTACCCAGGTAAGCACCGGAACTCGGGAACCAGGAAAAGCCAAAAAAATATCCACTTTTCTGATTGATCGTATCATCAAGGACAACTATAATACAACAATCAGGAGCCGGATTTGCAATCAAGCTCCCCATAACAAGCTTTTTATTGTTGTGTCAATCGCATTTCCCTTTAGCTGACCTCGAATATGATGAAGAAATATCAAGTTGGTTTGGTCAAAAGAACAACAGCAATCTTGTTGACTCTTGCTCAGCTTCTGCTGCCACTAAGCAGCTACGGTTTCAGTATCGGTGAGGAGCGGATGATTGGAGAGCAGTTGCTCTACTCCATTCGCGGCCAATTCGACATCCTGGATGAACCGGATATCTCGCGATATATCAATAATCTTGGCAGTGAGGTGCTGGAGGTGGCCGGACCCCAGTTTTTTGAGTATCATTTTTTTGTGGTTAAGAGCGATCAGTTCAACGCCTTTGCCGCCCCTTCCGGCCTGATCTTTTTTTATACCGGCCTGATCAAAAAGATGAAGAACGAAGACGAACTGCTGGGGGTGCTGGCTCATGAGATCGGCCATGCGGTGAGTCGTCATATCTCCAGCCGAATGGCCAAGCAGGGTAAGATTACAGCCGCCTCACTGGTACTGGCACTGGCAAGTCTTGCCCTGGGCAACCCGGCTCTGACCCAGGGGATGCTCACTGGCTCCATGGCGGCCTCCCAGACTATTGCCCTCAGTTTTTCCCGCCAGGATGAGGAGCAGTCTGACCGACTCTCGGTGGACTGGATGCGTGCCATGCACCGCAATCCCAAGGCCATGGAGGGAATGCTTCAAACCATGCGCCGCATCACCCGATACCGCAGTAATGAACTGCCCGCCTATCTGCTGACCCATCCCAACCCGGAAGACCGGCTTCATTATGTTCAGTCTCTTAACGAAATTGATGCCAACCAGAATAAAGAGGGATATTACACAAAAACAGATAATTTTGCCTTTCTCCGCTTCAAGTATCGGATACTCAGTCAATCTATCCCATCGGATGAACTGCGCATTTTTTGTGTTAATACCCTCAGTTCAGGCCGTGATCAAGAGCAGGTAACCATGGCTCATTACGGACTGGCTCTGCTGGCAGCAAAAAGTACGAATTTTCCCGAGGCAATAAAACAGCTGCAACTGGTTCGCAAACAGTATCCGAATCGTGAGATCCTCAATGTTGATCTGGCAAGACTTTATCTTGAGTCCGGCGCACTCAATCGGGCAGAAGTCATTCTCCGCAAGGCATACAAGCGGGATCCAACAGACAGCTATGCCGCATTTCAGCTTGCAAAGGTGGCTGCACTGCAGGGAAAGGTCTCTGAGGCTCTGGGACTCTATCGTGAGCTGGTCAAGACCATGCCCGAGTATTCCAGGCTGTATTATGAACTTGGTCGTCTCAAGGCTGGGCAGGGGGAGACTCCAATCAGTAACTTTTATCTGGCCAAATATTATCTGTACGAGGGCAAGGGTAAGTATGCGAAACAGTACTTGCGACGGGCTGCAAAGGATAAGGGGCTGCCGGAGGAAAGACGGAATGAGGCAAAGCGTATCCTGGACAGACTGGAGGAGCTTGAGGACGAAACCTGATGAATTGTGAATTGCGATTTGTAAATTATGGATTAAAGGTTCAAAGGTGCAATAAAAATGGAATATCGAACAGGAACAATAGGAAAGGTCTTAACCATCCGTTTTGACCACGGAGACGACCTCATTGAGGGCTTACAAGAAATTGTCCGTAAGGAGCAGATCAAGAGCGGCTGGTTCCAGATCCTTGGTGGTCTGCGTCAGGCAGGGGTGGTGACCGGGCCAAAAGAACCGACCATGCCGCCGGAGCCGGTCTGGCGCGAAGTGGATGAAGCCAGGGAGGTGGTGGGCAGCGGTTCCGTGCATTGGGATAAGGATGAACCGAGAATTCATCTCCACGCAGCCATGGGTCATCACGGGGATACCCTGACTGCCTGTATCCGAAAAAACTCCAAGGTGTATCTTGTCCTTGAGGTGGTACTTTTTGAGCTTGCCGGTATTAATGCCTCAAGGCCATGGTATGAGAAGGGGGGCTTTAACCGTTTGACGTTTTTGAGTAAGGAGTAGAAATTTTTCTGCTTTCTTGCAGAACAGACATCGTATTTTGGATATTTTTACTCACCACAGAGAGTACAGAGAGTACAGAGAACACAGAGTCTCGCAGATAAGCAAAGACTTCGAGTTCGCTTACCTGGTGGATGGGAACCGCAGTGGAATCCTGTGGGGAAAATGTCAAAATCTTCAAAATTTCTTGACTTTCACTATAGTTAGCTCTATTCTTACTTACTATTTTTAATTATTTTTTTCCGTTATCTTGGAGTTTTTGCTTCCAGTGCAAGGAAATTTAAAGATCCGTGAGGATATTTGATGCGTATCGGGCAGATGTTTCTCATTGGCTTTGACGGTTGCATTGTTGAGCGTGAACACTGGCTGCACACTGCTGTTGCCCATGATCTGGGCGGTGTCATCCTCTTTGACCGTAATGTGGACGGGGAAGTCCAGAATATCAGCTCTCCCAGTCAGTTGCGGGATTTATGCGCACAACTCCAGGAAATCGCATCAGATGAGCTGCTCATCGCAGTTGATCAGGAAGGGGGCATGGTCTGCCGCTTAAAAGAGCGTGATGGTTTCCCCTCCTCTGTTTCGGCAGCTATTCTTGGCAGCGGGGCTGTGCAACAAACCACCCTGGCCGCAACCGCCCTTGCCAAAACACTTGAGGACAGTGGTATCAACCTCAATTTGGCACCAGTAGTTGATCTTGATCTCAACCCGAAAAACCCCATTATCGGCCACTATGAACGGAGCTTTGGCAGTGACGCAGACCATGTGGTCAGTCATGCCCAGGCCTTTATCCAGGCTCATCACCAGCAGGGAGTGGCCTGTTGTTTGAAACATTTCCCCGGACACGGCAGCGGCGGCAGCGATTCCCATCTCGGCTTTGTTGACATCAGTGACGACTGGCAGGAGCAGGAGCTGGAACCCTATAAAAGGCTCATTGCCTCTGGTTACAGCGATGCTATTATGACAGCCCACCTGATCCATTATGGCCTTGAACCCGAGGGGTTGCCCGCTACCCTGTCCCCATCAATCATCGACAAGATCCTTAGGGAAAAGCTCGGTTTTGGCGGGGTTGTTATCAGTGATGATCTTCAGATGCGTGCTATAACGGATGCTTACGGGTTTAAGGAGGCAGTGCAGCGGGCAGTGCTTGCCGGGGTGGATTTGATTACTGTGGGCAACAACCTGGTACGTTCAGAAGATTCCTTGAGCCAGGGAGTGGCAGCAGTACAGGAGCTGCTTGACAAAGGTATTATAACGTGCAAACATATAGAGAGATCATTGAATCGTATTACCGTATTAAAGAACAAAATTAAGAACAAAAGCATAAAATTTACGCATCCTTAATATTGTCCAGAAGGTAGTCGAAGTCTCCGCTTATCTGACATTTTCTGCCATGAAACACTTTTTGGTGCGCACCATTTCCGTGGCATTGCTAAAAAAATTATTAAAGGAATAAACAAATGGAAGAACAGCAGACACACAGCAAGGCAATGGGGTATCTCCTCTGGATTTTCGGAGTCTTTGGTGCACACCGTTTTTACTTTGGCAAGCCAATATCCGGAACAGTCTATTTTTTCACCCTGGGGTTGCTCTTCATCGGCTGGATAGTGGATCTGTTTTTGATTCCGGCCATGGATCGGGAAGCGGATATCCGTTTTATCCCCGGTCCCATTGATTACAACCTTGCCTGGATTTTGCTGGTCTTTGCCGGCCCACTGGGTATCCACCGCATGTACATGGGAAAATGGCTGACTGGAATCCTCTATCTGTTTACTGTCGGCCTGTTCGGAATAGGCTATATTTATGATATGTGGACCCTGAACGACCAGATCACCCTGGTAAACGGGGCATAAGAAACTGGAAGTTTCCAGGTCTTGGAAAACTGATGAAAGAAATCCTTTCCTATTTGACATTCACAGGCACCCGCTACTCCGCACAAACGGAAAAATGTCTCCTTACTCTCCTGTATGGTAATTTTCCCAGGGCGTTTTGGGGGCTGTTCATTAATTCCACTTTTTTTGCCCTGGTTATGTGGGCGGTCACGGATCATGTTCTACTTCTGAGCTGGTACCTGATGATACTCTTCACCTTAATTGCTCGTTACCTTGATGTTCTGAGCTTTAGAAAGAACTTTGACCTCTACACCCAATCGGCCTGGTACCGTCGTGCGGCCAGTGGTGTTACGGCAACTTCCCTGCTCTGGGGCTGGGCCGTATTTTTCTTTTTTCCTGAAAGTAATATCCAGTATCAACTGTTTGTTATTGTCGTTATTATTGGAATGAGCGTCGGAGCGGTGACCAGCCTGGTCTATGATCTCCGTTTTTCGTTTTTCTACCTGGCAGCTCTGCTGCTCCCCCTCGAGTACCATCTTTTCCGCCTGGATGGAACCATCAACCTGGCCATAGCTGCCATGGTGATGCTGATGGCAGTTGTTGTTCTGGGCAATTCCGTCACGTATTTAAACAGGGTTGTGATTAAAAATTTTGAGAGCCTGACCCTGTACCGTCGCTCTAAAGAGAGGTTTGAAGAGAGTGAACGAAAGCTTCGCCTGATTTTTGAGCATACTCCAGTGGGTATCTTTTATTACAGTCCTGATTTGAAAATCATCGACTGTAACAGTACGTTCTGTGCTATTTTTGTCCGGGACAAAGAACAGCTGGTCGGAATGGACATCAATCAGCTGGAGCATGGCAGTTTTCTGCCCACCATTCGTGATACCCTGACCACCTTTCCCCAGGTACGGGAAGGCTTTTTTCATCCAGATAGTTCTTCAAAGGAGGCCATCTGGATAAAACTGCAGTGCGCACCTATCTATGATGGTTCCCAGCAGGTCGTTGGCGGGGTGGGAATTATAGAAGACAAGACCATGGAGCAGGCAGCACGGGAGGAGACGGAATTCATGTCTCTGCACGACCCGCTGACCGGTCTTGCCAACAGGCAGTTGTTAACTGAACGGATGCGGGAAGTGCTGAAAGAGGACAGGCGGCGGCAGTCCTATACTGCTATTCTCTTCCTTGATATTGATCATTTCAAAGAGGTCAATGACAGCCATGGGCATGGTGTCGGCGACCAGTTATTGATTGCAACAGGGGAACGTCTGCAAGCCCTGTTGCGCGAGACCGACACCCTCTGTCGTCTGGGTGGAGATGAATTTGTGGTGATGCTGCCCAGGTTGTCCAGAGTCCAGGATGATGTCATGGTTTCTGCCCATCATGTTGCGGAAAAGATCCATAAAAGCCTGTCTGGCTCCTTTGAGCTTGATGATGCAGTTTTATTTGTGACCGTCAGTATCGGTATTGTCCTGTCCGGAGACGGGCTGTATGACGAGGCCGAACTGTTACGGCGGGCGGATATTGCCATGTACCAGGCCAAGGAAGAAGGTCGCAATGATACCCGTTTTTATGACGCAGTACTGGATGAACATGCCAGAGCCTTTTTCCTGATGCAGGAGAGTCTCCGTAACGCCCTGGTTCGGAACGAGTTTGAACTCTTTTTCCAGCCGGTGGTCAAGATGGCTTCCAATAAGACCTGTGCTGCCGAGGTCTTGTTACGCTGGAAAAACGGTACAGAGGAACCTATCGCACCCGCAGAATTCATTCCAGTGGCTGAAAAGGCTGGCCTGCTCAAGGATATTGGGAAATGGGTGATCGCGGAGACCTGCAAACAGATCAGAGACTGGGTTGACCGGGATATTTTTACCTTGGACTATGTCTCAGTAAACATCAGCACCAAGCAGTTTCATGACCCCGAGTTATGCGAGTATATTGTTGAAGTCCTGGAGGATTACCATATTGATCCGGCCTGGCTCAAGTTCGAGATCACTGAGAACGCCCTGATTGACAATTTCACCCGCACCCAGGCCATTATCAGAGAACTTAAGTCCAAGGGGATAGAATTTATCATTGATGATTTTGGCACCGGTTACTCACTGCTTGCCCACCTTAAAGACCTGCCGTTCAGTAAGCTGAAAATAGACCGGGTCTTTGTCCGGGATCTGCTGACCAATAAAGGAGATGAGGCAGTGGTTCGGGCGATCATAGAAATTGCCAACCAGTTTGACTGCCTGGTGGTGGCGGAAGGGGTGGAAGAAGAGGCGCAGCGGGTGAAACTGCTTGAAGCTAATAAAAATATCTATTACCAGGGATTTCTCTACAGTAAGGCCGTTGATGCGAAGTCGTTTGAAAGTTTTCTGGGTGTGAAAGGCGATTGCAGAGACTCATGAAGCATGACTCCCTGCAGGAGGAGCTATCCCGTCACCTGAACCATTGCCTGGAGTGTGGTCTTTGCGTCCAGGAATGTGGGTTCCTGCAGCAATACGGAACCCCAAAGGCAATCGCTGAAGCGTATCAGCCACAGTCAGCAACATGGCAGAGGATCGGTTTTGAATGCAGCCTTTGTGGACTCTGCGCTCAGGTCTGTCCGCCTGAGATCGGCCTGAATCCAGGAGCCATGTTTCTGGCAATGCGGCGGGAAGCGATACAGGGGGGAGCAGCCCCTTTTCCGCAGCATAAGGGAATTCTCGGTTATGAAAAACGGGGTTCCAGCAGGCGATATTCCTGGTATGGACTGCCAGAGGGGTGTGATACGGTTTTTTTTCCCGGCTGCACCTTTCCCGGAACCCGACCCACCAGGACAATGCAGGTCTTTCAGCATTTGCAACGATCCATTCCCAATCTCGGTATAGTGCTGGACTGCTGCACCAAGCCCTCCCATGACCTGGGCAGGGAGGACTTTTTCCAGGAAATGTTCGCAGAGCTGCGAGACTATCTGTTGGCGCACGGGGTGGGCAGGGTGCTGGTGGTCTGCCCAAACTGTTACCAGGTTTTTAAAGAGTATGGCGGGACTCTTGCGGTGCAGACCGTGTATGAACTGCTGGTTGAACCTGAATTCCGCCTTAAAAGCGGTGAACTCTCGGGCCAGGTAACAGTGCACGACCCCTGCTCTGCGAGAAAAAATTCTTTGCTGCACGGTGTCATTCGCAAGCTCATTGGTACTTCCACCTTGCAGGTTTCTGAGATGAAACACCATGGAGAAAACACCCTCTGCTGCGGTGAAGGAGGTTCTGCAGGATGTTTGAACAGGAGCCTGGCAGAAGGTTGGGGGGATTTACGCAGGCAGGAAGCGGGTGAGCAGAAGGTGGTCACCTATTGTGCGGGCTGTGTCCATTATCTCGGTTCACGCATGGATACCGTGCATATCCTTGACCTCTTGTTTGCTCCTGAGCAGGCTATGGAAAAAAAAGTCAGGGTGTCCAAGGCTCCCATGACCTACCTCAATCGACTGCTCCTGAAAAGAACCCTGAAAAAAAAGGGAATTCTATTGCCTGTTGTTGAGCGGGAACGAACCTTTACCTTTTCACAAAAGCAATGAGCAAAACAGTCGTGGGCTGCTGTATAACCCCGCACGGTTTCGGTCACGCGGCCAGGGTCTGTGCGGTTCTGGAATCCCTTGCTGCCCGTATTGATGTCTGTTTCGAGATTGTGAGTACGGTTCCGGCCTGGTTCTTTGCCGAATCCCTGACCGCCCCCTATACCCTGCACCCCATTCCCTGCGATATTGGCTTGGTTCAGCATGACTCCCTCCGTGCTGACCTGACGCAGACCCTTGTTCGTCTGGACGATTTTTATCCCCTCAAACCGGCTCTGGTCGAGCAGGTGGCCGGGTTGTTTGCAGAGTGTGCGCTGGTTCTCTGTGATATTGCGCCCCTGGGCATTGTTGCAGCCCAAAAAGCCGGAATACCCTCAGTGCTGCTGGAAAACTTTACCTGGGACTGGATTTATCAGCAATATGCTGGTACCCTGCCTGCTTTTATCCCTCATATTCGATATCTGAAGGCATTGTACGAGACAGTGGATCATCGTATCCAGGCGGAACCGGTATGCGCGCTGGGTGAATATGAACTTGTAACCGCACCCATTGCCCGGCAGACAAGGGAAAATCGTTCCTGGGTCAGGGAGCAATTAAGGGTTGGGGAGACGGATACCCTGGTACTGGTGACCATGGGCGGAGTGGGCGGGATCGGTGGGCTGGAGATAACACCGCCCCAGGGTCATGATATCATCGTTATCCTGTCCGGTCAAGAGGTGGACGGGATGGTGGTGCGGGACAATCTACGCATCCTGCCCCCGGAGACTGCTATCTTTCATCCTGATCTGGTGGCGGCCTGTGACGCAGTGATCGGCAAGGTGGGGTACTCCACCCTGGCCGAGGTGTATCAGGCTGGGATTCCCTTTGCTTATATCTGTCGTGCCGGGTTTCGTGAGTCTGCGCCCCTGGCAGCATTTATCGAGCAAGAGATGGTCTCCATGGAGATTACTGAGGCGCAGCTATCTGACCCGGAGCTGCTGGAGTTGATTGTCCGGCTGGACAGGAACACGACCGGTATGAGCAGGCCGAAAAACGGAGCAGCAGAGGCGGCTGATTTTATCAAAGAATTGCTATGAATGAACTCCAGATAACGGACTTTACCTTCCAAGGCAAGGGGCCGTACAACCTGGCGATTGCAGCGGGTACGGTGTCCGGTCTCCAGGGAGCCTCCGGTGCCGGCAAGAGCCTCCTGCTCAGGGCAATTGCGGATCTTGATCCCCATCAGGGTACAGCCCGGCTCGGTTCCATGCTCTGTCATGAGGTACCAGCCCAACTCTGGAGAAAAACCGTGGGAATGCTCCCGGCAGAGTCGTTCTGGTGGCACGATACAGTGGGGGAGCATTTTCATGTTCCTGTGCAAGAACTTGAGGGCAATCTTTTTCAGCTGGGATTTGATGCCAAGGTCGTAGAATGGCAGGTGAGCAGGATGTCCACCGGAGAAAAACAGCGGCTGGCAGTTGTCCGCCTCCTGCAAAACAAACCGCAGGCTCTGCTCCTGGACGAACCCACTGCCAGCCTGGATAAGGCCAATATCGAGTCAGTGGAAAAGCTGTTACTGAACTACGGTACCGAGCAACAGGTGCCGATGCTCTGGGTCAGCCATGATCCTGACCAGCTGGAACGGGTGGCTGACAGTCTATATTTTATGGAGAGTAATGGGTGCTTGCTGCAACGGAGTTGAATTTTGGGCATCCTTTATATTGTCCGAAAATTATTGTCCAGAAAGTAGTCGAAGTCTCCGCTAATTATCTGACACTTTCTGCCATGCAACACTTTTTGGTGCGCACAGCGCACCCCACAGATAGGTAAACGCAGACTCGCTTACCTGGAGCGTCCAAAATCCGTTCCCACGCTGGAGCGTGGGAACGAGGAAAGGAAGCGTAGGGTGCGCTGTGCGCACCATTTCCGCAGAAAAAATCAAATGACGAAATAAACAGTTTGTGACTATGGATGTTAAACCGCTCAGTCCCCTGGATTTAAGTATAGCCGCCTGCCTGGTGGTTGCGCTGGCACTGTTGAGCCGCCGTTTCAGGCTGGGACTGGAAAAACGGCTGCTCATTGCTGCGTTGCGCACCACCATTCAGCTCTTGCTCATCGGCCAGGTTCTGCGGGTTCTCTTTGATAACTCCAGCCTGGTGTTTGTGGTGGCAATCTCCATGGTCATGCTTACCGTTGCCGGTCGAGAGGTGACCGCACGGCAGCAACGTCGTCTGCCGAGCTTCCAGGGCTGGCTGCTGGGTACCTCATCCATGTTTGTCTCTTCCTTTTCCGTGGCCTTCATTGCCCTGGCCGTGATCATAAACAACGATCCATGGTTTACCCCTCAGTATGCCATCCCCCTGCTGGGAATGCTCCTGGGCAACACCATGAACGGGATTGCCCTGTCCATGGATCGGATGACGGAAACCCTCTGGCAGCAGCGGCAGATCGTGGAACAGCGGCTCCTGCTCGGAGAAACCGCCTCCCAGGCCACAGCAGAGATACGAGCCCAGGCCATGCGCTCGGGCATGATTCCGATCATCAACTCCATGGCTGCCGCCGGTCTGGTCAGCCTGCCCGGCATGATGACCGGTCAGATTCTGGGTGGCTCCTCCCCCATGGATGCGGTCAAGTATCAGATTTTGGTCATGTTTTTGATCGCGGCTGGTACTGGTTTTGGCTGTATTACTGCTATCTGGATGCTGTCGGGTCGGCTCTTTGACGAGCGGGATCGACTCTGTCTGGATCAGTTGCGTACCTGAGTGCGAGGAACGATACTCCGAGCCGCAGGGTACGCTGTGCGCACCATTTCTTAAGGCTGCCTAGCATAGTATAAAGTGATAGGATGTTTCTTATAAAATTAAAAATAGATACCGAAAACCTGTAGGAAAAAACATGTCAACACAATCAACAGATGACCTCATCTGGGGAACCAACCCCGTCCTTGAAGCACTGCAAAAGACCCCCCGCAGCCTGAGCGAGGTTACAATTCAGAAAGGCAAGGCAGGCCCAAAACTCCAGCAGATAATCGACATTGCCCGCAAGGAAAAAATCAGACTTCGCTTTGCAGAGCCAAGCCGGATGGGAACCCCGCATGGCTGCAAACACCAGGGAGTCGTGGTTCGTCAAAGTGAGACCAGCATTGTTCCCATTGAAGAGCTTCTTGGCACAAGCACCGATCAAACAGGGCGAATTTTGATTCTCGACTCCATTCAGGATCCCCGCAACCTCGGTTCCATCCTCCGTTCTGCCCTGGCCGCCGGTTTCATGCAGATCATTCTTACCCGTGAGCGTAGTGCGCCCCTGTCTGGAACCGTGGCCAGAACTTCAGCCGGTGCCATCTCCCACTTGCAGATCGCCCAGGTCGTGAACCTGTCGGAAACTATAAAACTACTCAAGGAACACGGTTTCTGGATATATGGCTCAGTGGTGGATACAGAGGCTGCATCCATTTACAACACGGATTTCGACGGTAAAATCGGCCTGGTTATCGGCAGCGAGGGTAAGGGGATTCGCCCTCTGGTGCAAAAGCAGTGCGACCACCTGATCACCATCCCCATGGCAGCGGACTTTGATTCCCTCAATGCCTCGGTTGCCGCCGCCCTGATTATGTTTGAAGTGATACGTCCGAGGCCATAAGTCAGGTAAAGTCAAGTAAAGTCAAGTAAGTCAGTCAACTTGTTTTTTCAATGGAGCCCGCTCCTCATCCCTTGCCCCTCTGACCCGTGG
>DAOVTM010000145.1 GCA_030633145.1 Desulfobulbaceae bacterium | reverse complement strand
TTTGTGCGGGATTGACAGATGCAGGTTTCACCGTTGACCTGGCCGTTGACGGTCAGGAGGGGCTGGACAGGTTTGTGCAGACACCCTGGGATGCGGCAGTCGTGGACATCATGCTGCCCACCATGGACGGACTGACCATTATTGAAACGATCCGTGATCAGGGCATTACCACCCCGGTGCTGATCCTCAGTGCCAAACGAAGTGTTGATGACCGGATCAAGGGGCTGGCTCAGGGCGGCGATGATTACCTGGTCAAACCCTTTTCCTTTGCCGAGCTGCTAGCCCGGATTCAGGCTCTTATTCGCCGGGATTCCAGGGCGATTGATACCCATGCCCTCCGTTTTGCAGATCTGGAAATGGGTCTCCTGTCGAGGGAAGTGTTCCGTTCCGGCCAGCAGCTCGACCTGCCTGGCAAGGAGTTTGCCCTGCTGGAATATCTGCTGCGCAATCAGGAACGCATTGTCTCCAAGGCCGCAATCCTGAAAAATGTCTATGAATATGATTTTGATCCCCAGACCAATGTGGTGGATGTGCTGGTCTGCCGCCTGCGCAACAAGGTGGATAAGGGGTTTGGTCATAAGCTGATTCACACCGTGCGTGGTATGGGCTATGTGCTGAGGCAGGATGAAAAATAGATTCGGTTTTCCGTTGAGAGGGCTGTCCGGCTATGCCCTCCCATACTGGGTTTATACCGTTATCCTGCTCTCCTGCGCATTCCTGGCGTTTTTTCTTCACCTGCGTGATCAGGAACAGGCACGAGCTGAACAACTCCTCAGCCATTATTTAAAGCTGTATTCGTTGAATGGCACTGCCGGGTTGCGGCTTTCCCATGGAGCCATGGGAGCGGGAACCAGTTTTGTCCGTATGGAAGGGGCAGGTCTGCGCTTTATCCGTGTCACAGGGAAGGGAATCACTGAAATTTCAGATGGTTCAGAGACCCTGCCGGATTTTTCCACCTTTATGGTATCAGATAGCTTAGTCTGGAAGGATTTGCAGGAAAAGGGCGGTTGGGGACACTGGACAGTTGCGGCTGCGAGGATGAATACTGGCAGGGTTGATACTGGCAGCGGTTTCCTCCAGGTTGGTATTGACAGCAGTGAAAGTCTGGCTCTGCTGCGTCGCATTGCCCTGGTTTTTCTCCTGATGACAGTTTTTTTTATGTTTTTCAGCCTGATACTCGCTCTGCTTACCGCCCGAAAACAGAGCAGAGTTCTCCGTCATCTCACCGCAACCATTGCAGCGATAAACCGTGAGACCTTCCATGAAGTTGAGTCGCTGGACGGATTTGAACCGGCGGAGGTCGAGCTGGTAACTGCGGTCAATCAACTCATCGCCCGGCACCACCAGTTAAGCAGTGAGCTGAGTGATTCCATGGACAACGTGGCCCACGACCTGCGTACTCCCATGACCAGGTTGCGCGCCATTGCCGAATACGGTCTGCAGAAGCGGGACGACAATACCCATCTCAGCGAGGCCCTGGCAGATTGTCTGGAAGAGTCGGATCGTCTCCTCTCCATGCTCAATACCATGCTCAACGTGGCCGAGGCAGAGGCAGATACGGTTAACCTTGATTTGCAGTGCGTGGATCTGGCCGCTTCAATCAACGGGGTGCTGGAGTTGTACGAGATTACGGCTGAAGAGCAGGGGGTGGAGATTCGTTTTGATGTGGGAGAAGACGAAACAATTCAGATCCTGGCTGACACACAGCGCATCAGCCAGGTCTGGGCCAACCTGCTGGATAACAGTATCAAGTACAACAGCAGCGAGATTGTAATTTTCAGCCGGGTAACGAAAAACATGGCAGAGATAGTCATGCAGGATAACGGCATGGGCATTTCCGAAAACGAGATCAAGCAGATCTGGACCCGCCTCTTCCGGGGCGACCGCAGTCGTTCAAAACCCGGCCTGGGACTGGGCCTTACCCTGGTGCGAGCCATGGTCAACAATCATAATGGAACGATTTCTGTGCGCAGCACGCTCAACCAGGGAACCACCTTTACCGTCTCTCTCCCGCTTGCTCGGCAGTGATCGTTCATTCGTTCTACTCAGCGGGCAGAGTGCGGGGGAGTCATAATGAATAATAAAAATTGGATGAACGAATGGTTTGTTATCACGTTGCACCCGGCATTATCTTGTGATATTGTCAGTAATATGAAAACTGCAATATGAGAACAGTAATATTACCAACGTAGCTGACTTTAGACTATCTCGTGAGGAACGAATTAATGTTGAAACAAATATGTTGTTTTGCCAATGGAATCCTACTGCCTCTTGTCTGTGCCTCTTTCTGCTTCGCAGCTAGCGGGCCGGAAACTATAAATTTAAAAGAGGCGTTTAATGTAACGGGTAAAAAAAAGGCGGTTATATTTCCCCACCACCTGCATCAGGATAAACTTGATTGTGCTAACTGTCATCTTGACCCTGAAAAGGGTGGCAGTTTGAAGGTTGAATTTGTGAAACGCAAGGGGATCTCCAATGATTTTCATAAGAAATTCTGCTGGCCGTGTCATGAGAAAATGGAGGTTCCAAAAGGGAAGAAATGTTCAACCTGCCACAAAAAAGACAGCCTAAAATCTCAAGTAAGCCCGCAACCGCTCAAACCTTCTCCCCCGCCGGAGGAAGAAGTTACAGTTAATACAGCTGCTCAAGTTGATAAAACTGATAAAGCTGATAAAACAGACAGCTTTTATCCCTATTCACCTTCATTAATCAAGTGGAATAAAAGCAAGGCAGATTTCACAGCTCCTGAAACATGTGCTGAATGTCACCCGGACAAGTATGAAGAATGGACAGGCTCAATGCACGCCCTTGCATTCCAGGATCCGGTGTATCAAGGTGAGCTTAATGCTGCGATTAAGGCGGTGGGGCATGACATTGCCAGGCAGTGCGAGGGGTGTCACACCCCGGCTGCTGTTGTTAAAGGTGAAATCAAGGGCGCTGGTCTCTCTGGAATCAGCCCCCTTGCCCTGGCCGGGGTCTCCTGTGACGTGTGCCACTCAATCAGTGGTCATACCCATTGGCAGACACCTACGCATCAACCTGAAAACGGCTCTTTTATTTTGTCTCCCGGAAGAGAGACGGCTGATGGTGTTATGCTGACCAAGTACGGGCCAATGGCGGCAAAAGACGGCTGTGGCGATGATTTTCATGAATGTGTTGAATCTCCCCTCCATCTCAGCTCTGAGCTGTGTGCGTCCTGTCATCAGATATTTCATTATAAGGCACATACTCCCCTGGAAGAAACATACGGAGAATGGAAGAACGGCCCGTATGCTGCAAATAATATCCACTGTCAGGATTGTCACATGGTGGAGATCGCAACATTTAAACGCTCAGCCGATACCCTGATCCGACCAAAACTGAATGAATATCACCACTATTTCAATGGCGCGAATTTTCTTCTCTACCATCTCGATAAACTGGCGGCTGAAAAGGCAGGGAACGCAAAACGGGCAGCCAATGCCCAGCATAAGTATGAGATGGCTGTAGCCCGTTTGCAGGCAGCCGCAAATATTGTCATCACCCCTCTGTATCGTGATGAGCAACTGGCGGAAATCAAGATCCGCGTCAATAATATACGGGCCGGTCATAATTTACCCACCTCACTGACAACGATACGCCAGATGTGGCTTGAACTCACGGCCCTGGATGGTAAAGGGAATGTTGTGATGACCACAGGTACAGTGGATAAACAGGGAAAACTGCCTGAAAATGTCCGTCTTTTCAATTCAGAAGGACAAGGTGAAGACTTTCATTTCACCCTCGAACCGTGGGAGATAACGTCCCTGGCAAGGCATGACACCATACCGCCAAGAGGCTATAAGGATGTTTATTATGGAATTTCGCCAGCTCTGGACGGCCCGATAACTGTTCAGGCAACATTACGTTATCGACAGGCAGATCAAAAAGTGGCGGAAAAATTGCTTGGCCTGGTGCCTGACGATATTCATCTTGAGGCCATATATGGCATTAAAGAGATCCCTGTTTTACCCATCATTGATATGGTAGAGCAGACCACTGTGATCAACACAAAACCTTAAAGACGAATATGACTTACTTACAGGCCGTAATCCTGGGAATAGTCCAGGGATTGACCGAATTTATCCCGGTTTCCAGTTCAGGACACCTGGTGCTGGTTCCCCATTTTCTCGGTTGGCATTTTCCCAAAACCGAGACCTTTATCTTTGACGTACTGGTGCAGTGGGGTACCCTGGTTGCCGTTATTGTCTATTTCTGGCACGATCTGGTGACCATTGGCACAGCGTTTTTGCGGGGGATTGCGCAGCACACCCCCTTTGCCGATCCCGATTCCAGGATGGGCTGGTACCTGATCCTGGCAACTATTCCTGCGGTGGTCATTGGTCTGCTTTTTAAGGACTTTTTTGAGGAGGCATTTTCCAATCCTAAAATGACCGGAGTCTTTCTCCTCCTGACTGCCCTGTTGCTGGTCGTCTCAGAAACCGTAGGCCACCGCAACCGCTCCATGGAGACGATTACCTGGAAGGACAGCCTCTTCATCGGCTTTTCCCAGGCTCTGGCTCTGTTGCCGGGTGTGTCCCGCTCCGGGGCAACCATTGCCGGGGGCATGAGCCGCCATATAGATCGTTCCTCGGCAGCCCGTTTCTCCTTTTTGATGTCGGTTCCGGTGATGCTGGGTGCCGGACTGCTGGCCTTCAAGGATCTGGCAGAGCTTCCTGATGCGGGTGGGTTTCTCATGCCCCTGCTGGTGGGATTTTGCGCTGCCGCAGTCTCCGGCTATATCGCCATCCGCTGGCTGATCAGTTATTTGAGTAAACATTCCCTGTACCTCTTTGCGGTGTATTGCACTGTGCTGGGATTGATAGTGATCTTTATATAACCGCAATGAGGCACACCATGCAAAAAAAACAAACCCGGTTGTTACCCTCTGTCCCCTGTCTTCTGTCCTCTGTCTTCTGACATGGAAGCCGTCTTTCCCTTTGTCATACTCCTGCTCATCGGGCTGGTACTCCAATATCTGGACATCTTTCCCAAGGAGACAGATAAGAGCCTGAACCTGTATGTGATCTATGTTGCCCTGCCAGCCCTGATCCTGCAACAGGTGCCTAAGCTGGATTTCTCAGGCTCTATCCTCACCCCCTTTATTATGTCCTGGTTGGTGGTGGTGTTTTCCGGCCTGCTGGTCTTCCTGCTCTGCCGTTTGCTGGGCTGGTCAAAGGAGGTGACCGGGGCCTTGCTGCTGATGGTGCCGCTGGGCAATACCTCCTTTCTCGGCATCCCCATGGTGGAGCGATTTTTTGGCTCGTCAGGAATTCCCTATGCGATTCTTTATGACCAGTTCGGCTCCTTCCTGGCTCTGTCCAGCTATGGAACCCTGATAATAGCGGTCTATGGCAGTGGGGCCACGCCTGGAATCTGGTCTCTCTTGAAACGGGTGGTACTCTTCCCCCCCTTTATTGCCCTGGTTGCGGCTCTTTATTTACGGAGTGCGTCGATTCCTTTTCCAGGCTGGCTGGACACCCTCTTCAGCATGGGCGCAGCCTCCATGGTGCCGGTGGTCATGGTGGCCATTGGCTTTCAGATGCGTCTTCTGCTGCCCAAAGATGAACTGCTGCCCCTGCTGGTTGGCCTGACCCTTCGCCTGGGGGTAACCCCCATTGCCTTTATCTATGGCTGTCAATTTCTTGATCTGTCAGGCAAGGCGGTGCAGGTCTCGCTGCTGGAGACCGCCATGCCGCCTATGGTCACCGCTGGAGCCATGGCCTCCATTGCAGGGCTGAAACCGGGGCTGAGTTCGGCAATGGCTGCCTACGGAATTCTTGTATCCTTTTTTACCTTACCCTATATTTATGATTTGCTGTGATTATGAGAGATGACAACATTGTGGACGATCAGCCCGTACAGGTGACGCTCTATTTAAACAAGGCACCAAGGGCAGCCGCTTCCATGGCAGGTCTGCTCCAGCGGGGATACCTGGTGCCTGTAACCGGCTCGGTTTCCATTGTGAAGCTGCTGATTGGTTTGCCTGGTTTTGACGAAACCTATATCGGGGAAGAATTACAGACGATCTTTGTCAATGGGCTGCCGGTAGATGATGTGTATCGGCTATTAAAACCCGGCGATACCCTGGCTCTGTCTGCGGCCATGCCCGGTCTGGCCGGGGCGATTTTCAGAAAGGGAGGGCTGCATGGTTCCCTGCGCACCCGACCGGAAGCCAAGAAAGAACAGCAGGTTGAAGAGTCAGGTTATGTCACTGTTAAACTTTTTAACCGGGTCAGTGCGGACACCGGTCCGCAACAACTCCGAGCCGGGATATGTATCCAGGGAAAAATTTTGGCCCGTTTTCTTGATAAACAGGGGATGCGTATTTTACCCTTGCTGGAACGGGCTGAAATAAAGGGTTTTGCGGTTGCTCTGGAAGAACTGCCTGGGCGGATTGGTGACTTGCAGGTAGTGTTGTTGAGAACATTTTACTCTCGTTCCCATGCGCTGCGTGGGAACGGTTAGGGACGCGCTGCGTCTCTATGGCGCAGCGCACCGATGCGCATTCCCACGCAGCGCATGGGAACGAGTAAACAAGAGAAAAAGGGTAAATATGAAAATTCCTATACTATTAAAATATCATGCAAATCATAACAACCCATATCAACGCTGATTTTGACGGCCTGGCTTCCATGGTGGCGGCCAAAAAACTCTACCCGGATGCCTGGCTGGTCTTTGCCGGTTCCACAGAGCGGCGTTTGAGCGATTTTCTCTCCGAAGAGATCCGTAACCTCTATGATTTTAAGAAATTAAAACATATTGACCTCGTCGAGGTAACCCAGCTTATAGTGGTCGATACCCGCCAGGCTGGCCGGTTGGATCGTTTGGAGGACTGTCTTGAGAATCCCGGTATAAAGATTCATCTCTATGACCACCACCCGAACGCTCCCGGTGACATGCAGGGTGACTTTGAACTGGTTAAAGAGACTGGCTCAACCACCACTATTTTTGTGCAGATTTTTCAGGAAAAAAAGATCACCATTACCCCGGACGAGGCCACCCTCATGGCTCTGGGGCAGCACGAGGATACCGGTTCCTTTCTCTACTCCACCACCACCCCTGCCGACCTGGAGGCCGCCTCCTGGCTGCTGGCTCAGGGTGCGAATTTGGACATCGTCAACCAGTTTGTCAGCCGTGATCTTTCTGCGGTTGAGGTGGGGCTGTTGCATTCGCTCCTCAAGAGTATCACCATCTATCCCATTCACTCCATTCCCATCGCCATCAGCAAGCTGACTCTGCCCAGGTATGTTGATGATTTCGCGGTGTTGGTACGGAGGATGATGGATATGGAGAATCTGGACGTGGTCTTTACCCTGGTCTGCATGGGCAAACGGATCTATTTGATTTGCCGCAGCCGCATCCCGGAGGTGAACGTGGGAGAGATTGCCCGAGAATTCGGGGGCGGCGGACACGCCTCTGCCGCCTCCGCCACCATCCACGATCAGACCTTGTTCGAGGCCGAGGAGACTCTGCTACGCCTGCTGCATCGTCATGTCCGACCCAGAGCCATGGCCGTAGAGCTGATGTCTTCACCGGTGATTACCGCTACTCCCGAGGTGACCCATAACCATGCCAACCAGCTGCTAACCCGCTATAATATTACAGTGCTGCCCATTGTCCGGGATAATTCCGACAAGAGTAATCCCCAGGGATTTTTGGGAATTATCTCCAGGCGGGGGATTGAAAAGGCTATTTTCCATCAACTGGGCCATGTTGCCGTTGGTGAGTTCATGACCACAGAGCTTGAAACCCTGCCGGAATCCGCTACCCGCTCGGATATTCAGGGTCTAATCATTGAAAATCGGCAGCGATTGATCCCGGTGATGCGGGGTGAGCAGGTTTGCGGGGTGATTACCCGTACCGATCTCTTGAACCTGCTGGTCAATGATCCGGCCCGACTGCCCCGCAATATGCTCCATAAGGATGAATTTCCTTCCACAGAACAGACCCGCAATATCAGCCGCCAGATGACCGAGGAGTTGAACTCTGATATCATCCTCCTTCTTCGTGAGATCGGAGAGATTGCCGAATCCCTTGATATGCATGCCTATACTGTGGGGGGATTTGTCCGCGACCTGTTGCTCAAGATCAAGAACTATGATATTGATATTGTTATTGAAGGAGACGGTATCAGGTTTGCACAGGAGCTGGGGAAACGCTATCAGGCATCGGTGCGCACCCATGAAAAATTTGCCACTGCCACCGTCATTTTCTCCGATACCCTGCACCTGGATGTTGCCACGGCTCGGTTGGAGTATTATGAACATCCTGCGGCTCTGCCCACTGTGGAATGGGGTTCGCTCAAATTAGATTTGTACCGGCGGGATTTTACTATCAATGCCATGGCCGTTCATCTCAACCCTGATCATTTCGGCCTGCTCAAGGATTACTTCACCTCTCAGAACGACCTCAAGGAACAGCGGGTGCGGGTGCTGCATAACCTGAGCTTTGTCGAGGATCCGACCAGGGTGTTTCGAGCCATCCGTTTTGAGCAGCGTCTCAACTTTACCATTACCCGCCATTCTGAAAAGCTGATCCGCAATGCGGTACAGATGCACATCTTTGAAAAATTCTCTGGCAAGCGTTTTTTTACTGAGTTGCGCTTGATCCTGTCAGAGGACAGCCCACTGGCCTCGCTGCGGCGGCTGGAATCCTTTGGCCTTTTTCCTGTTCTCTGGCCGAACCTGCGTCCCAACCTGAAGATTGACCGCCGTTTTATCCATGTCCTTACCCAGGCGGAAAAGGCGGTTGCCTGGTTTACTCTGCTCTCCCTGGATGATGGTATTCAGAAGAATCTGCAAGGGGAGTTTAACTCCAACAGTCAAAAAAAGAACAAGAAAAATCATCAGTGTGAGCAGTGGGTGGTCTATCTGTTGGCGGTCTTTAGCCGCTCTCGGGTGCGGGAATTGCTCGATTTCTGCGACCGTTTTGAACTGCCGGATAAACAGCGTAAACTGCTGGCTCGCCAGAAGAGTGAGGCTGAGCAGATTGCCCGAGCCATGCTCCAGCGGCCGCTCATGCAGCCCAGCGAGGTCTATTGGCTGCTCCAGGATCTGGACAACGAGGGACTGCTCTATCTGATGTCCATTGCCCGCAAGAAATCTATCCAGCAGGCGGTCTCCCAGTATGTGACCAGTCTTCGTAATGTGGAGCCGCTTCTTAATGGCGGTGAACTGAAGGAGCTTGGCTATGCGCCCGGCCCTGCCTTTAAGGGGATGTTGAATTACCTGATTGAGGTTCAGTTGAATGGGGTAAT